>JAWLGG010000405.1:0-3431 GCA_041685155.1 Chromatocurvus sp. | reverse complement strand
CGATACGCCCTCGGCTGTCCACCAGTACACGTTGCACGCCTGTGCCGTGCCACCCATGACCACTTCCAGGTTGGGACCGATGCCCGTCAGCTCCCCAAGCCCGCCAGTCCCGACCCTGAACACCCAGACGTCACTGGCGTCACCATCGAGTGTGATCGTGACGCCGGCGCCAATCGTCGTTCCTGCAGCGGAGCAATAGACACCGGGCGGAAGCGTAGTGCTGGTGGTCGGCACGCTACCGTCACAGCTCGGATTGAGAGTCTCGATAGCATCATAGGCGTCGTCGAAGTCACCGACCACCGCGGCCGTGACCGGGGCATCAATGTCTCCGGTAATCGTGCACGGACCGGTATCGGTGATCGAGTTGCCAGCAGAGCCCACATTGCCCTCGATAGTGGACGTATTGCAGGTTACCGTGCCGGGGCTAGGGATACCGTTCGTCCCCAGGATCGTGTAGCTGCCTGCTGCGCCGAGAGGCGGCGCTTCCGCCTGGGCACTAGCCGGAGCCGCGAAGGCCATAGACGCGAGAACGGTCAATCCGGTACTCGCCAGAATGGCATTGCAGGTAGTGCCCATATTTTGCCCTTTTTGTTACTTTTCCGACACTCAACCCTTTCCGATACATTGCGTAGCCCGCGCGCATGGTACTGCAGTCAGCCGGATCAGGCTACCCGCGCTGAGAACACCGTACATCTCGAAGCTGCCGTAAACCGACAGCGCCAGGATATACAGCCGTGCAGACAGGGTTTTCCCTCGGGCAGCGAGCAACGCTCGTGCACGCAGTGTCCGGCGCGGCTCATGCAGCTGTCGCCACGGCATCGGCAGCGGGCTCTCAGGGGGGACAGCGAGCAGCGAAGGCTGCTCCGGTGCCCGTGGCGTTATCGCGGAGTCACTACTCATTGAGCCTGCGGTAGAGCCAGGTTTCTGCAACGGGTTCACCGTCGCGCTTGAGCTCGACACGCATCTCCGCGACGGGCACATCGTTCCCGCCCAGCGTGAGGAAGACACGGGCACCGCCGATGGCGGGATTGGGCTGGATGCGCGAGTCCAGTATGCGGCCCGGGTTCATGCTGGCGTTTACCGTAATCCCTTCCAGGCTATCCGCCTGCAGATTCGCATAATCAATAACGATCTCCTGCCTGTCGCTGAACAGCTTCTGGCCGCCGGCGCTGCGGACGACCTGTACGGCCTCTGCGGTATAGGGCACCCGGTCGGGCCAGCTCAGCCGATAGGCATACTGGAACGGCTCGCCCTGCCTGAGGCCTGCCTCAGGGCGCCAGTAAGCCACGATATTGTCATTGGTCTCGGCGTCCGTGGGGATCTCCACCAGCTGCACATGCCCCTTGCCCCAGTCACCCAGAGGCTGCACCCATGCCGACGGCCGCCGCTCGTAACGGGCCTCCAGATCCTGGTAGCCGGCAAACTCCCGCTGGCGCTGAATCAGGCCAAAACCTTTCGGATTGTCGTCGACAAAGGCACTGATCTGCAGGTTTCGCGGATTGGCCAGCGGCCGCCAGAGTCGCTCGCCGTTGCCGCGTCGGATGGCGAGACCCTCGGAATCGTGCACCGCGGGGCGGTAGTCACTGCGATCGGCGTGATCCAGCGGCCCGTGCAGGAACATTGACGTGAGTGGTGCCAGCCCCACGTGCGCAATGTCTTCGCGGGGAAATAGCGTCACCTCGATGTCCATGCGCAGCGGCGCACCGGGGTAAATGCCAAACCGGTAGGCGCCGGTCACGCGCTTGCTGTCCAGCAGCGCGTGCACCACCATGGATTCCTGACGGCTTGAGGGCCGCTCCACCCAGAAGTGGCGAAAGATGGGATGCTCCTCACCCTTCGGCCCCGCGACATCGATGGCCAGGCCACGCGCCGACAGACCATACAGCTGGCCTTCGGAGACGCCGCGGAAGTAGCTGGCACCCTGGAACACGAGGAATTCATCGGCGTAGGTCTCGCTGTTGAGAGGGTAATGCAGTCGCATCCCGGCGTATTTACCGATGCCTGCCAGCACGCTCGCCAGTTCGGGAGCAGGTACACGGAATGAGTCCTTCGAAACAATGAGCGGAAAACTCCTGCCGTTTTCCACAATATCGATGTCAACCAGATCCCGGTACAGGAAGCCCGGGGCGAACAGCTGTATGGAAAAGCGTGTCGGCGTGCGGCCCCACACGGCCGCATCCTGCTGGTAGTTGATTTTGCGGTACTCGGAGTAGTCCAGTTCGGACAGGGATTCCGGCGCCTGCGCCGGCGGCGTGAAGGGCTCCTCCGACAGCTCCCTGGCCCGCTGAATCACGCTTTCTCGGGAAAACGCCTCGCCTTCACCGGCCTCCGGCTGCGCCTTGACACCCGCGACGGTGGACAGCCAGAAACACAGCGTCGCGAGCAGCCATCTCTGGCGCCAGGAGAGCGATAGAGCGGCGCTACCTGCGAGCGCGACGGCTGCGGCGAACATGACTGTAACCCGTTTGAGCATGCTGGCGAGAGCGCCCCGGTACTGCGATTTAACAATAATGGCCAGAAAGTCTATGTGCGGCAAGTCACACAGGCCGTATTCGCCGCGCTCGGGATCAGCTGAACCCGTATACCAGCGCGCCGATGCCGGCCAGCGTGAAGACAAATGCCATCAGCGCCAGCAGCCCGTCGCGTGCAATGTGGGCGAGGCCGAACAGGCTCAGCGCCAGCCCGGCGATATTGGCGCTGAAGGGGATCAGCTCCATGGGCGGTATGACCAGCGCAATGACGAGACAGGCGATGGCCGTGGCATAACGCGCCGACCCGGCAATGAAGAACGGCAGTCTCGGTTTCAGAAGCCGGTCGATAAACCGGGCCGCGCGCCGTGACTTTGCCACCGCCTGCTGCAGTGTCTGCGCCTTGAGCGAGCGACCGCGCAGCCAGTGCGGCAGCCAGAAATAGCGCCGGTTGGCGAGCAGCTGCACGGAAATCAGAAAAACGAACACGGCCATGACCGTAGGGACCGTGGGAATATCGCCAATGATCGGCGCCAGGACCACGAATCCCGCCAGCAGCAGCAAGGCACCGAAGGAGCGCTCGCCGATAGCGCTCATGACCGCCTCAACGCTTACCGGGTCCTGCTCCCGGGATACGCGAAGAATGCGGTCCAGCACGTCATCCAGACTCGCCACTGTGCCGTCTTTCATGCTCAACCCATCCCTGCCAGCACGACGAAGCCGCCCACATACACAATGAGCGTCAGCACGCTTTCAAGGCCGATATTACCGGGACCACCGGTCTGCCGGTACAGCATTCCGAGCAACAGAATCACATTCAGCAGAATGATCAGGGCTGTGAGAAAGATTTCCCGCATCCCCACGCCGGCGGCACCAAAGACCGAGCCTGAAACAAAGGCGAGATCCACCGCCACGATAAAGAGCATGTCAAAGGTATTGCCACCCACGATATCCGCGACTGCC
>JAWLGG010000404.1:0-3448 GCA_041685155.1 Chromatocurvus sp. | reverse complement strand
GCCAGTTCGATTTCACAGCGCGTGTACTCCGCCGTCTTTATCAGCAGCCTGACGCTGTCCTCGTCCTCCCGGATTCGCTCCAGAGGCTGAAAGGCGGCATCGCCGTAGCGCCGCCAGAAGCGCTCTGACAAGGGCTCGGAGGAGTAGGGATCGGTCATGGCATCCAGCTTCATCAGCCGCGCCTGAGTCATGAAGCGCTGCCGCGCCTCGTCGCCGGGCTCCCCGTACCAGCGCGCGTCAGGGTCCGGCAGATCAACACCAAGCCCGGCAACCCGCGCCGCCACCTCGTCGCCCACGTTGAGGCAGTCGGTCAGTTTGCCGCCGAATATACTGATCTGGCAACGTGCGGAATCCACCTCGATCTCGTGTTTGCGGGACAGCTGAACCCAGTCCGCATCGTCATCGCCCCCCGCCACCGCCAGCGGTCGCACGCCCACCCGCTCGGCGATGACATCCGCCGGGGTCAGTGGCCGTTCGAGGTCGAGCAGGGCGTTGACGTTGTCGAGAACAAAGCGCCGGTCCTCCTCGGTGACCCCGACCTCCGGCTTCTCGACCCGGGTATCGGTGGTGCCGATACAGGTCTTCTGGCCCATGGGGATGAGGAAAAACAGGCGTCCGTCACTGGCGAAAAAGGTCAGCACGCGCCTGTTGTCCGTGACCCGATCAACGATGAGATGGACGCCCTTTGACAGCAGGTGGCGGTGCCGGGTGGACGTGCCCAGTTGCCGGTTGAAGTGATCGACCCAGGGGCCGCAGGCGTTTATCAGGACCTTCGAGCGCACCGGGAAGGTCTCGCCGGTCATTTCATCACGCGCCGTGGTGTGCCAGTACTCGCCGTCGAACTGCGCGCCCTGTGAACTCACGTAGTTGGCAGCGACGCAGCCGAAATCCAGGCTCCTGCGGATAAAGTTGAAAACGAAGCGCGCGTCATTGTCGTACAGGTAGCAGTCGGAGTACTCGAGACCACCCGCGGCGTTCTCTGTATTGATGCCGGGCTCCGCGGCCTCGATACCCCGCGCGGAGAGATAGCGCGGTGGCCGGGTCCTGCAGCGCCCTATCAGCCAGTACAGCACCGCGCCGAGGAAAACGAAAAACGACCAGAAGCGGAAGCCGCGCTGGATGGTGGTGAAGAAGCGGATTTCACGGACGGTAGACGGGTAGGCCCGCATGAGCTCGTTGCGCGACTGGCACAGCTTGTTGACCAGCAGGTATTCGTGGCTTTCGAGGTACTTGATGCCGCCCCAGGCCAGGTTGCTGGAGTTGGAGCTGACGCCGCTGGCGAAGTCCTCGCGGTCGATCAGCGCGGTGTGCACGCCGCGACCGGCGAGAGCCGCGGCGGCCACCGCACCATTGATGCCGCCGCCGACAATCAGCGCGTCGAAGGTCTGCGCCTGCAGGCGCCGTATATTGCTGCTGCGCAAGTTTGCTGACATAGTCTCAATGCGCGCCATCTGCATGAACGGAACTGGACACGCCTGCCTCCCAGCACCCACTATAGACGCTTTTACGCAGCGAACAACCGAGCCATGCCCGCACACAACCCGGAAACCTACCGCGGTTTGACCTATCCCTACGGTCGCCAGATCAACCC
Organism: Chromatocurvus sp.; assembly: GCA_041685155.1. Classification (GTDB taxonomy): domain Bacteria; phylum Pseudomonadota; class Gammaproteobacteria; order Pseudomonadales; family Halieaceae; genus Chromatocurvus. Next base: position 1,857 of record JAWLGG010000404.1, on the reverse strand, counting down.
CGAGCCCGGTATCCCGGAGCGGATCGCCGACGGCGTCTGGTGGGTGCGCTTCCGCATGCCCATGAGCCTGGACCACATCAACCTGTGGCTGCTCGAGGACGGCGATGGCTGGACCGTGGTCGACACCTGCCTCAGCCTGCCGGAAGCGCGGGAGACCTGGCAGGGCCTGTTCGAGGACTTCATGGGGGGCAAGCCGGTGGTGCGTGTCATCTGCACACACATGCACCCCGACCACGTCGGCCTGGCCGGGTGGATTGTCGAGCAGCACGGTTGCGAGCTGTGGATGTCGCGGGAGGAGTTCCTCATGTGTCGCGCCCTGGTCGCGGACACCGGCCGCGAGGCACCGGCCGTAGCCCTGGATTTCTATCGTCGCGCCGGCTATACCGATGACGAACTGGCGCAATACCGCAAGCGCTTCGGCTTTTTCGGCAAGGCAGTGTACACCCTCCCCGACAGCTTCCGCCGCCTGGTGGACCGCCAGACCCTGACCATTGACGGGCGCTACTGGCAGGTGATTGTCGGCAGCGGCCACTCGCCGGAGCACGCCTGCCTGTACTGCCCGGAGCTCAAGCTGCTGATCGCCGGCGACCAGGTGCTGCCGCGCATCTCGCCGAACGTCTCCGTGTTTCCCACGGAACCCGAGGGCGATCCGCTCAAGGACTGGCTGCGCTCCGGCGCACGCATCCGCGAGACCCTGCCGGATGACCTGCTGGTGCTGCCCTCACACGAAGCCCCGTTCTACGGCCTGCACGTGCGCCTGAGCCAGCTGCTGGAGGGGCACAACCGCGACCTCGACAAGCTGTACGACTTCCTGGAGCAGCCGCGCCGCGCCGTGGACTGTTTCCCGGCCCTGTTCAACCGCGAGATCGACGGCCAGTCCCTGGGGCTGGCGACGGGGGAGACCCTGGCACACCTGAACTGCCTGCTCTATCGCCGCCGCGTCCGGCGCACGCGGGACGCCGACGGCATCCACTGGTATGAGCAGATACCGCACACGGTGGGCGACGCGGACTGACGCGGGCTGCACCCTCCGGCGTCCGTCGGACGCAGGAACGTCGCGGGCGTTGACTGTCAGTGCGCCGCGATCTTGGCCAGGATCGCGCGGGTGTTGTGTCGGTCCAGCAGCTTCGGGACCAGGTACGCACTGCCTTCGGCGACGGCGAGGTCAACCAGGTAGTCGAAGTCCTCGGCTTTGACCTTGTCGGAGGTATCGGCAATGCCCACATCCGAGCGCAGCTGGCGCACCGCATCAATGAACGCCAGCGCCTGCTCCGCCTCGGACTGGCCCTGTTCCGCGACGCCGATCAGCTGTGCCAGCTCCGCGAGGCGCGTTCCGCTTTCCTCGCGGCAGTATTCCAGCACATGGGGCAGCACCAGCGCATTGGCGTAGCCGTGGGGGATGCCGTACTTGCCACCGAGCTGATGGGCGATGGCGTGGACGTTGCCGACGTTGACCTGGTTGATCGCCATGCCCGCATAGTAGGCCGCCATGCTCATGCCGTCCCGGGCGTCGCGGTTCTGGCCATCGCTGTACGCGGTGCGCAGGTGGTCGAACACCAGCTTCACTGCAATGCGCGAGCACTCGGTGCGTGTTCCCCGATCCCAGATGGAGATATAGGCCTCCACCGCGTGGGTCAGCGCATCAATGCCCGTAGCTGCGGTAATGGCCGGCGGCAGCCCCAGCATCAGGTCGCTGTCCAGTGCCGCCGCGGCCGGTAGCAGTCCGGCCCCGGAAATCACACCCTTCTCGTGAGTCTCGCTGTCGGAGATCACCGCGCCCATGGTGGCCTCGGAACCGGTGCCCGCGGTCGTCGGGATCGCGAACAGCGGCAGAACCTCGTGCTTCACCTTGCCCAG
>JAWLGG010000403.1:0-3454 GCA_041685155.1 Chromatocurvus sp. | reverse complement strand
CCCTGTCTCCGCCGACACCGCAAGCGACATAGCGGCCGCGTCGCCCAGCCAGGGCAAGAGGCCGTCGATGGCCGGCTGCGCCAGGTCGAGCACAGGCTGTGGGTAGAGGCCGAGCCAGAGCAGCGCCGCCATCATGGCGTACATCGTAGCCATTTCGCGGCGGTCGAAGTCCGCCAGCACCTGGCCTGCCGCTGGCTCACCGTGGAAGGCACGCTGCACCAGCCAGAGGGCGTACACGGCGGCACCCACCATGCCCAGGGCAGCGGCCACGGCCAGCCAGGGCGCAACTGCGAAGACGCCGAAGAAAACCAGGAACTCGGCGACAAAATTGCCCAGGCCCGGAAGTCCCAGCGAGGCCAGGGCGAAGAACATGGCGCAGGCCCCCATGCGCGGCGCGAGCACCCAGAGCCCGCCCATCTGCCCCATGTCGCGGGTGTGCAGGCGATGCTGCAGCGCGCCGGCAAGCATGAACAGGGCGGCCGTGCTGACGCCGTGGGTGACCATCTGCATCACCGCGCCCTGCAGCCCGAGGGCATTGAAGGCATACAGGCCAAGGAGCACAAAACCCATGTGACTCACGCTGGAGTAGGCGACCAGGCGCTTGAAGTCCGTCTGGGCGAAGGCCAGCACGGCGCCGTAAAGAATACCCGCCACGCCCAGGGCCATGGCGATCGGTGCGAAATCCTGCGAAGCCGCCGGGAACAGCGGCAGGCAGAAGCGCAGCAGCCCGTAGGCGCCGGTCTTGAGGAGAATGCCCGCAAGCAGCACGCTGCCCGCAGTGGGTGCCTGTGTGTGCGCGTCCGGCAGCCAGCTGTGCAGAGGAAAGCCAGGCAGCTTGACCACGAAGGCGGCAAAGAAGCCGAGCATGAGCCAGAAGCCCAGCCGCGGTTCCAGCGTCACCCCGAGCAGGTCGAAGTAGCTGAAGCTGATCGGCCCGGTACCCGCTGCCTGCCAGGCCAGGACGACCACCGCAAACAGCAGCAACAGCCCTGACGCCTGGGTGAAGATGAAGAACTTCATGGCGGCACGCGCCCTGTCCTCGTGACCCCAGATGGCGATGAGCAGGTACATGGGCACCAGCATCACCTCCCAGAACAGGAAGAACAGCACCAGGTCGAGCGCCGTGAACACGCCGACCACGCCGGCCAGCGTCCACAGCAGGTTGGCGTGAAAGAAGCCGGGCCGGTCCTCGATCTCGCGCCAGCCGCTGGCCACCGCCACCAGCCCCAGCAGCAGCGTCAGGACCAGCAGCACCAGGCTGACGCCATCGAGGGCAAATTCCAGGGCGATACCGAAGCGCGGCACCCAGGGCGCCCGCCAGTGCAGGAGCCAGGTCGCGGGATCCGCGGGGCTGCTGGCCAGCAGCCCCTTGGCCGCCGGCGCCGCCGCGGCGATGCCGAGCACGAAGGCCAGGGCAAAGGCCAGGGCCAGCAGCGCAGTCCAGCGCGGCCCCTGGGGGCCCAGGCGTTCGGCAAACCAGGCTCCTGCGCCCGCGGCCAGCAGAAACAGCACCAGCAGGAAGAGGCTCACGGCGATCCCCGCAGGCCAAGGGCGAGAAGCAGGAGCAGACCGATCGCGGAAAGGCGCGCGTACCAGCGCAGCTCACCGCTCTGCAGCCGCGTCAGGGCACGGTGCGCCAGGCCGTTGACGGCAACGACGGCCGCCACCGCGCGATCCACGGGCTCACCGCGCAGGGCGGCCGCCAGGCGATGGTAGGGCTGCACCAGGAGCCGGTCCTGCAGGGCATCAAAGCCCCAGCCGCGCTGCAGGAAACCCGCGAGCGCGAGGCCGCGCCGCGATCCGGTATAGCGCTCGACAGAAAGCTGCCCGCCCAGGAACAGCGCGTAGGCCAGCGCCACGCCCAGCAGGGGCACGGCAACCGTAATAAAAATGATCGCGCCCGGCACATCGGGGTGCGCCATCGCTGGCAGTACGCCGTCCAGCGGCAGGACCAGGGCACCGCCCAGCAGGGACGCGACGCCAAGGACGACCAGGGGCAGCGCCATGCGCCAGCCGGGCCGCCGGTCAGGCGTGGTCCGCGCGTCCCCGAAAAAGGCGACAAAGATCAGCCGGGAAGTGTACACGCTGGTGAGCGCCGCACCGGCCAGCGCCCCGAGCCAGAGCAGCGCCCCGCTGCTGCCGCTGGCCCAAGTGGCGAGGAGGATCGCGTCCTTGCTGGCGTAGCCCGCGGTCAGCGGCAGTGCCGCCAGGGCCGCGCCGCCGACCAGGAAGGCGGCAAAGGGCACCGGCAGGCGCCGCGCGAGGCCACCCATGCGGAAGATGTCGTGCTCGTGGTGCAGGCAGTGGGTGACGGCGCCGGCGGCGAGGAACAGCAGCGCCTTGAAAAAAGCGTGGGTGACCAGGTGGAACACGGCGCCGGCGTAGGCGCCCACGCCGAGGGCGAGGAACATGTAGCCGATCTGGCTCAGGGTGGAATACGCCAGAATGCGCTTGATATCCCGCTGCGCCAGCGCGCACAGGGCCGCAAACAGCGCCGTGGCCAGGCCCAGCCAGGCCACCACCGCCAGCGTCGCCGGCGCCAGCTCGAACAGCCCGTACAGGCGGGCGATCAGGTAGACGCCGGCGGTGACCATGGTCGCCGCGTGGATCAGCGCGCTCACCGGTGTGGGGCCGGCCATGGCATCCGGCAGCCAGCTGTGCAGCGGCAGCTGGGCACTCTTGCCGACGGCGCCGCCGAGCAGCAGTGCCGTTGCCAGCACCGGCAGCATCGACCCCTCTGCCCACTCGCTGCGCGCCAGCGCCTGCAGCGGCTGTATCTCCAGGGTGCCGAGCTGCGTGTAGAGCAGGAACAGGCCCAGCGCCAGCAGCACGTCGCCCACCCGGGTGACGAGAAAGGCCTTGCGCGCCGCGGCGCCGTTGGCCGGGTCCCTGTACCAGTGGCCGATGAGCAGGTAGGAGCACATGCCCACGCCCTCCCAGCCCAGGTAGAGCAGGAGCAGATTATCCGCCATGACCAGCACCAGCATGGCGGCGACGAACAGGTTCATGGCGGCAAAATAGCGGGCCAGGCCCTCGTCCTCGCCCATGAACTCCAGAGAGTAGAGGTGAATCAGGAAGCCGACGCCAGTGATCACCCCCATCATCACGACGCTGAGCCCGTCGATGTGAAAGGCGACCCGTGGGGCGAGATCGCCGACCGCGAACCAGGTCCAGAGCACCACCTCGCGGGCGCCGCCGGCCAGCCAGCCCTTCGCGCCCAGCCCCACGCACAGCGCCGCCAGCCCCACGGAGCCGACGCCGAGGCGTCCCGCCGCGCGTCGCGACAGACGGCCGCCGAATAACATGAGCAGCGCCGCGCTTGCGAGCGGCAGCCCCGGAACCAGAGCGACCAGGGCCGTCATCCGCGCAGGTCCCGGACCGCGTCCATGTCGAGTGTGCGGAAGCGGCGCGGCAGCTGCGGCAGCCGCGCCCGGCCCCCGGCGGCCGCGGGGGC
>JAWLGG010000023.1:0-14301 GCA_041685155.1 Chromatocurvus sp. | reverse complement strand
CTGCCCAGGCGCACGTTGTTGTCCACATCGTACAGGGAAGCGTTCTCCGGCGCGCCGATACTGCGCGACACCTGTCGCCCCGTTGTCGGCAGAATCTGCATCAGTCCGCGCGCACCCGCTGCAGAGCGGGCCATGGGAAAGAATGCGCTCTCGCGCCGGGCAATGGACATGAGCTCCGTGGCGGCCACGTCCACCGCGGCCGCCTGGGCGGCAAACACCTCGCGATACGCTTCGGGAAAGCGCAGGGTGAGTGCATCCTGGGCCGCCGCGCTGTTTGCCGCGTCGATGGCCAGGTGGTGCCAGCCCTCGTCGGCCGCCCAGACGGCCAGCTGCACCTGTGACTCACGGCTCTCCTGCGCCAGAACGTAACGCCACTCGGCATGCGCCAGCCACGGCTCGCTGAGCACCTGCAGCTCGTTCACGCGACGCACGCCGGGCAGGCGCAGCAGGGCCCGGGCGTCACCGGCGCTGTCGGGGGAGCGGTTGCTGAACTGATAGGGCAAGCCGAGCGCGTCGGCGGCGAGAAAGCCATAGTAGTTGCGCTGCTCCGCCGCGGCCACCAGGGATGCCTGCGCTCCCTGGGGGTCACCGGACTCGCGCAGCGCCCGGCCGCGCCAGTAGAGCCACAGGCTCGACTCCAGCGCCTCGGCGCTCAGCACGGGCAGGGTCTGCAGCACCCCGTCCCAGTCCTGCTCCGCCAGCAGCCAGCGCAGACGCATCTCGGTGAGCTGGTCGTCGCGCCAGCGCGGCAGGTTCTCCCGCAGCCAGGGCTCGGCCTCCTCCACCTTCTCGAGCAGACTGCGGAAGGCAATTTTCGTCTCGGTCTGCCGCCTTGCGGGGTCAGGTCCAATCCGGACCTGACCCCAAAGGGCGAGCGCCTTCTCCGGACTGTAGGTAGCCAACCGCCGGATCCCCAGATGCACGATATCATCCCGGTACCCGCTGTCAGCCAGACCCCCGGTCACCGCAAGCACCGTATCGGGACGACGGTACACGGCCTCCAGCCGCTCCACCCAGGGCGCGAGCGCATCCGTGGCCTGTCGACCGACGTAGGACAGCAGGCCGCTCTGCCGGGCCTCGAAAGCGAGCTTCAGGCGCTCCCAGACGTGCCGGTCCGTCAGGCCGTCGGCGTCCATCCAGGCCTTGAACAGCGGGTCACACACCTTCGGCCGCGATTGTCCGTGAACCCACAGCGAGGCAGCACCCTGCCACGCACGCAGTGCATTCCCGGTGGCCAGCTGCGCGCGGTAGTAATAGCACTGCAACTCGATATCGTTGGGCGGTTCCGGCATGACCGCGAGGTAGTCCTGCCAGCGGCGCTCACGACCCGCCCGCGACAGATAGGCTGCGAGGAAGCGGTTGGCGAGGGGGGAGTCGCTGCTGCGATCAATGAAGCGCCTGGCGTCCTGCGCACTGACCCGGGAGGTGCCCGCCCGCAGTCGGAAGTAATCGAGGTAGAGCGCCAGGGGATAGTCGTCGAGCCGGCTGCGCAATCGCTCGTAGTCGGTCCAGCGACCGCGGTCGATGGCCTCGCGGGCCTCGCCGAAGCTAGCGCGGTAGCCCGACAGCTCGCCGTCCTGCATTGGCTGGGAAAATGCGGTGGTACAGAGGGTGCAGAGGGTGCCGGCGGCGGCAAGCAGTGCAACGAGACGTCTCGCCCGGTGAAACAACAACGTGAACTCCTGAGGGGTGTCCTGCCGGGGCAGTCTAGCACCCGGCCTGGCGACTGGATACGGGAACCGGTAGAGGAAGTGGTCCGCCTGGCAAGAGTCGAACTTGCGACCTACCGCTTAGGAGGCGGTTGCTCTATCCTGCTGAGCTACAGGCGGAAGTGTGAAGGACCGGATTATTCCGCGACGGGGGCGTGAACACAAGTTCTGCGCCAGAAACGCGTAAAAAACCGGGATTTACTGCAAAGTATTTGCACTTCGTATGCCTTTTCTGGCACGCCCCGCGATGCGATACTTCGGCGACTAGCTTAAGGATGCCGCTATGTCCGATACAGATCTCGAGATCGCCCCCTACCTCGCCCTGATGGTAAAGAAAGATGGCGAGGACATGTACCTGCACACCGGTGCCAAGATCCTGATCAAGGGCCCATTCGGCTTTGCCTGGATCGGTGAGCAGCTGGTCAATGGCCAGGTGGATCGCATTTTCAGGACCATCACCTCGGACCGCAAGATCATGGAATTCGAGGAGCATGGCGAGGTGGATTTCAGCCTCGGCATACCCCACCTCGGGCGCTTTCGCGGTTCGGCTTTCAAACAACGCGGCGAGACCTCCCTGGTGTTCCGCTACGTGCACAACGAGATCCCCACCGTGGAGCAGCTCGGCCTGCCCACGGTCCTCAACGACCTGGTGATGGAGAAGAACGGCCTCATCGTTGTGGTCGGCTCCACCGGTTCCGGCAAGTCAACCAGCCTCGCGGCGATGATCGACCACCGCAACAGCAACGCCTCGGGCCACATCCTCACCCTGGAGGACCCGATCGAGTATCTGCACGCGCACAAGCGCTCGGTGGTCGCCCAGCGCGAGATCGGTGTCGATACGGAAACCTACAACACGGGCATCCGTTCCGCCATGCGCTCGGCGCCGAACGTGATACTGCTCGGCGAGATCCGCGATCACGAGACCATGGAATACGCGCTGAAATTCGCCAACACGGGCCACCTGTGCCTGACCACCCTGCACTCGAACAATGCCATTTCCGCGATAGAACGCATGATGACCTTCTTCCCCCCGGAGGATCAGGCCAACGAGGTGACGCGCATTGCCCAGAACCTGCGCGCCGTCATCTCGCAGCGGCTGGTGCCGACCATCGCCGGCGGCAAGACGGCCGCCATGGAGGTGCTGATCAATACCCCGCGGGTGCAGGACCTGATCGCCAAGCAGGACCTGGGCGAACTGCGCGACACCATGGCCCAGGGCGGCAAGTACCAGATGCGCACCTTCGACCAGGCGCTGATCGAGCTGTATGAAAACGGCAAGATCACGGCCGAGACCGCGATCGAGTACGCCGAATCCAAGAACAACGTGTCGCTGCACATCCGCCTGAACAAGGGCGATAACTTCAACGACATCAACCTCGAGCTCGACGAGATCGAGCGCAGGTAAGGCCGGCGCGGCGTCAGTCCGCGCCGTCGTCCATAAGCAGGCAGATCTTGCCGAAATGCGCCTGTGACTCCTGGTGGCGGAAGGCCTCGGCCATCTGCGCCAGGGGAAAATCACTGTCGATGACCGGGTGCAGGTCATTGCTCTCGATCGCGGCAATCATGTCTTCCTGCATGGCCTGGCTGCCCACGGTGATACCGGCGATGCGGGCGTTTTTCTGGAACAGCTCGGCCAGCGGCACCTCGCCGGCGACGCCGGTCAGCACACCGATCATGCAGATGCAGCCACCGAAGGCCACCGCCTTGACCGACTGGCGTACGGTCGCGGGACCGCCCACTTCCACGACAAGCGCCACGCCGTTGCCCCCGGTCAGGCGATTGGCTTCCTTGCCCCAGTCGGCCTGCTCGCGATAGTTGATCACGTGCTCGGCGCCCAGCGCCTGCAGGCGTTCGAGCTTTTCACCGGATGAGGATGTCGCGATGACGCGGCAGCCCATCATGCGCGCAAACTGCAGGGCAAACAGGCTGACGCCGCCGCTGCCCTGGACCAGCACCCAGTCGCCTGGCCGCAGTCGTGTCTCGACCGTGAGCGCGCGCCAGGCGGTCAGCGCGGCACAGGGCAGGGTCGCCGCCTCGCGCAGGGTGAGGTTGTCGGGGATGCGGCTGAATACCGATGACGGCATGGTCACGCTGGGCGATGCGAACCCGTCCACGTGATCGCCGGGCACGCCGAGCAGCTTGTGCATGCGCGCCGGCCCGTCGGCCCAGGCGGGAAAGAAGTGACTCATTACTCGGTCTCCCACGGCAAAGCCGGCGACGCCATCACCGACCGCCGTCACGGTACCGGCGCCATCCGAGAGCGGAATGCGCCCCGGCTGCACCGGGAGCAGTCCGGTCACGACCACATAGTCGTGAAAATTCAGCGAGCTGGCTGCCACGGCCACCTGGATTTCCCCCGGGCCCGGTTCGCGCCGCTGCGCCGCTTCGCTGACCAGGGTATCCAGTCCCACCGGGGTACCGAGTCGTATCTGTTGCGTCATGCCTTGTATCCTCAGGGGTTGCGGGCACATCACGACAGCGTGATGTGCAGGGTTTCATAGGCTTCCCGGGCCAGCGACTCGCGAAAATCCGGGTGCGCGATGGCCAGAAGCGCCGCGGCGCGCTCGGACAGCGAGCGACCGCGCAGCTGGGCGATGCCGTACTCGGTGACCACGTAGTCCACCTGGGCCCGCGTCGTCACCACCCCGGCACCCGCTGCCAGCGTGGATACAAGCCGGGAAGCCCGACCGCCCTGCGCGGTGCTCGGCAGCGCGATGATGCTCTTGCCGCGCTCCGAGTAGGTCGCGCCGAGCACGAAATCCACCTGGCCGCCCACGCCCGAGTAGATGCGGTGGCCGATGGAGTCGGCGCAGACCTGCCCGGAAAGGTCGATCTGAAGCGCGCTGTTGATGGAGGTCACGCGCGAATTCTTTGCGATCACCGTGGGATTGTTGACGAACTTGATATCGAGAAAGGTCACCTCGGGATTGTCGTGCACGTAGCGGTAGAGATCTTCCCCACCCATCGCAAAGCCAGTGACGGTTCGCCCGCGTGCAACCTTTTTTCGGGAGTTGTCGATCACCCCGGCGTCGAGCAGTGGCAGCACGCCGTCGGAGAACATTTCCGTATGGATGCCCAGGTGGCGATGTCCGCCAAGACAGCGCAGGGCGGCATCCGGAATCGCACCGATTCCCATCTGCAGGCAGGCGCCGTCCTCGACCAGGCTGGCCACGTTGGCCCCGATCCGGGCTTCCACCGGCGAGGCGCTGCGGCCGCTGGTAGTAATCAGCGGCTCGCGGGACTCATAGGCGCTGTGGATGTTGCGCACATTGATGAAAGAGTCGCCATGGGTGCGCGGCATGTCCGGGTTGATGTGGGCGATGATCCTGCCGGCGACTTCGCAGGCGGCCCGGGTCGCTTCGACGGAAATCCCGAGGGAACAGTTGCCGTGATGGTCCGGCGGCGACACCTGCACCAACGCGGTATCCACCCGTTGCTCGCCCTTGCGGAAGAGCTTGGGCAGCTCCGACAGGAACAGGGGCACGTAATCCGCACGACCGGCATTGATCAGTTCGCGGGTGGCCTTGCCGGCGAAAAAGCAGCGGTGCCGCACATGCCCCTCCATGGCCGGCACGGTGACGGAATCGGCGTGCTCCAGGTGCAGCTGCATGAGCGTGATGTTGCTGCGGGACAGCGCGTGTGTGGCAAGCGCATCGAGCAGCACTCTCGGAGTGGCGGCCATGGAGTGGCACCAGACAAACTCCCCGGAGTCGATGGCACTGACCGCTTCCTGCGCTGATGATGCGTGTATCACGCTGTGTCCTGTCCCGCAAAGCCTGTGTCTATAGAAACAGGCTACGGCGGTTCAATCAAGACGGCAGACCGACGCGCCCCCAGCGGGCGCCAATTACGGGTTCAGCTGCACCAGAGCCGCCGCATAGACCAGGTGAAATACCACGGCGACCAGGGTAAGCCGGGTGCGCAGGCCGCGATACCAGCCGCCTCTAGGCAGCGTGTTGAGCTCGTACCAGAGCTGGGCGAGATGCCCGAGCATAAGCAGCATCGCCGCGATCAGCGGCTGCGCGGTGAGAAAGCCAAGGACCGCAAAAATGACGACGCCGTTGCTGACCAGAAGCCGCGAGACCCGCGCGCTTTCAACATACTGTGGTGCCGAGCCCCACAGGCTGCCGGCGAGAAAGCACAGAATGGCCAGTGAGTACACGAGGAAGCCCTGCATGGACAGGGCCTGGATATAGCCCTGCAGCGCCCACACGCCGAGTGCAAAGGCCGCGAACGGGAGCAGGCCCGCGTACCCGAGGGAGCGGGCGAGTCGCGGCGGCAGATTCATTCCCCGGACCCCGCGCTGGAAGCGCCCTCCCCGACGCGACGGATCACGAGGACAATCTCGCCAACGCGAAAGCCAAACTTGCGCATGATCGACTCGTTGAGCAGCGTGTCGTCGTCGATGAGGTACATCCGGTCATCGATCTGCACATCGATAGTGTCGTCACCAAACGGCACGCGGAGCGTGTACTTGAGGAACATCGCATTGCCATCCACCGATACCGGCGCCTCACCCACGACATCGCCCGCCGTGCCGATGTAGGCGCCCGCGCCATCGGGCCGCAGGGTCCAGACGCGACGGTCCTCCTCGCCATCGTCAAAGACGAAACGCTCATCCAGCGTGCCGACGCCGTCCTCCCACGCCGCATCGATCTCGGCGACAAAACGCCGTGTCACCTGTCCGCCACGATCCTTCAGCATGCCATGGGCCACCAGTTCACCGCTGAAAAAGTCCTCCGGGACAAACCGGGGCGTCGCACCGCGATAATCCGAGACCGTGACGTTCGCGCAGCCACTCACGGCCAGCGCTGCCAGCAGGACCAGCAGAAGACCGAGTGCCCGGGCAGCGGGGCCAGGTCGCGGCTCGCGCGGCGCGTGTTGCAGCTTGTTCATTCGGTGCACCCTCCCTGATTCACTATGCGCCCTAGTGTCGCACAAAAAAAAGCCCGGCCAGATAATCGGCCGGGCGAAAGACCATCAGGGGGAAGAGATGGTCCAGGGAAGCGAACCGGGTCGGGGACCCGATTCAGGATTAATTACGAGGTCAGTGGGACAGTGGATCATGGCCCGGGAGTTTTCTTCACGCGGCCCTGGTCTGCTGGCCATAGACTCGCAGGGCAGGCACCTTCCCTGCGGTCAAAGTTGGAAATTGCTGCTCACAAGCCGGGTGCACGCACGGCTGGCGTTGAACTCGCGCAGGCGCTCCTGTACCAGTCGCTGGTCCGATTCCGGAATGCCGAACATGAGACCGTCAAAGTAGCCGACCGCCTTGGCGTAGACAACGTCGCCCGACTCACCATCAAAGTCTGACAGAACCTGGTCAATGAGGTCATTGAAGTCATCTTCCGACAGGTAGCCCAGCGAATCCTGCGCCATGACGCAGGCGACGCTTTTCGCCGCGGCAAATTCCTTCGGCCCGAGCGCGAGTGCCTGCGCGCCGGAGGAGACAGTTATCGCCAGCAGGAGGCCGCCGATAATCGAAGTGATACGCATGGTGTCGATTCCCTTTAACAATGGGCGCGACTGTACGCGAGCAAGGTGACATTTTTATGACAGAAAGATGATGTTTGAGAGGCCGATACACGCCGCCTGTGAGGCAAAAAAAAAGCCGCACCCCGTCTCCGGGATGCGGCCTGTGGCGCGGAAACTGCTCGCGTTAGTTGACGGTGCCAGGCAGCGTCCAGCCCTGCCACCAGACATCGCTGCCGTCGGGGTTCACGGCGCCGATAAAGTCGGTCTCGTCCAGGAAGTCCTCGTCCGCGAGGCTTTCGGAGTAGATACCGTTGATCTCGGTCCAGCTGATCGGTGCATCGAGAACCGCCTCGGGCGCCTGCGACGCCAGGTTGTCATCGAGATCCGCCTCGACCTGGGATATCGTTGTGGCATCCAGCGTGTTGTTGCCGATGTTACCCGTACCGGCACCGCCGGCACAGTCAGCAATAACGTTGTTCAACACCAGCGCCGTGTTGATCAGCGCCTCCGAGTCCGCGCCCTGTACTTCCACACAGTTCTCGATCGTGCTGTTGCTGTCTGCCACCGTGAACACGACATTGTGGAAGAAGCCGCCGGAACCCGCCTTGAACACGATCATCTCTTCCTCGTCGTCGGCAACCCCATCGCCGATGATCGTCACGTTGGCAACGGTGGGCTTGGACAGCGGCTCGGGGTTGCCCTGGGTATCCATCTCGAAGGCATTGCCCGACACCGAGTCATTCTGCTTGGTGATGATGTACTGCAGATTGCCGACGAAGCCCTCGTCCCAGTCCACCGAGTCGTCGAGGTTGCCAGTGAAGACGCCGTACTTGACGTCGACCTCGCCGCCGTAGAACTCGATACCGTCATCAGAGTTGTCATGGACCTGGATGTGATCGATCTGCGTGCCCTTGCCGACGCTCATCAGCGAGATGCCGTTGATCTCGTTGCCCACGGAGAACTCGAAGCCACCCTCGGTAACAATGACGTAGGACAGCGTACCGCTGTCATCATTCGGATCGAAGCCGCCGGCAAAGCCGGACTCACCCTCGGAGTCGATGTTGCAGGTGTCGGCGCCGCACTGGTTGTGGCTGCCGAAGCCGTGAATGATAAGCCCGCCCCACTCGCCGCTGCCATCGTAGCCCGGGTCATCGGAGCTGAAGATGATCGGCGCGTCGGCGGTGCCGATGGCCTGGAGACGGCTGCCGCGGGTGACCAGCAGGTTGGCGAACGAACCGGTCACGCCCTTGATCTCGGTGCCTTCCTGAATGGTCAGGGTGACATTCTGCAGCGTGTTGCCGTTGGTCAGTTCGCCATTGGCGTCGATCTCGGTGTTGCCGTTACCGACGGTGACGCGGCCTTCCATCAGCCAGACGATGTCGTTGTCCAGGGTACGGCTCTGGGAGATCTCTGCTGGCAGGGCGCAGACGTCGTTGCCGTCAGCGTCCTGCTGCTTGGCACCGGCCCAGTCAGGACAGTTCTGCGACACACCGCCCGTCCCGCCGCCGGCATCACCGCCGTCGGAACCACCATCGGTATTGTTGGTGGTATTGTTCGTGGGCGCATCGATCGTGATGGTCGAATCATCACCCTCGGAACACCCATAGAGGCCGCCAAGGGCGCCCAGGATCGCTGTTGCCAGCACCGTTTTTCTGATCATCAGTCTCTCTCCCAGAGGTTTGTTGCCAGAGGTTGTCACGCCGATCGCGTGTCAGTTCAAAAAACCCAGTCCACGCCGAGCTGAAACTCGACGCCCCGCTTGTAGCCGAGGAAGGTGTCACCCGCCTGGGTAAATTCAACGTCATCGTTGAGCAGGTTGTTGATCTTTGCACGCAGGGTGAAGCTGTCGCTCAGGTCATAGCGATAGATGAGATTGAGATCGAGCCGCGGCTCCTCGATCACGTTGGCATTGCCCAGAATACCCACATCCTTGATTGACTCGCCGTTCTGGTTGAGCAGCATCGTGAGCTGGTGGCCCCTGGCGATGTCGTCGTAGCCCAGCACCAGGTTGAAGGTGTAGTCGGGCTGCCCCTGCAGCTTGCGGCTCTCTTCACCCACTCGCTCCACCTCGGACTCGATGAGACTGGCGTTGAGCGCCACGAAAAATGACCGACTGAAATCCTCGCCAATCTGGAACTCCTTCTTGCCCTCGATCTCGATGCCGTACAGTTCCGCGGAATCAGCATTGTCAAAGGTGCGCGAGTTACCGGCGGTGCCGGAGGCGGGCTGCACTACCCGCTCGATGGGCTTGTCCATATCCTTGTAGAAAATGGCGGCGGACAGGCTGTCCGCGTCGCTGAGATACCATTCCCAGCGCAGGTCGAGGTTGATGACCTCGGAAATCTCCAGATTCGGGTTGCCGCGCACCCGGAAGTCGAACTCGGTGTCATAGAAGGTTGCGTTCGCCGACTCCTTGAAATCCGGTCGCGCCACTGTCTGGGATACCGCCAGTCGCAGCTGCTGCGTGTCGGAGTACAGCCAGTTGAAACCCAGGCTAGGCAGCACACTACCCTCGTCTATCAACGACTCGACCGGTTCCCCGGCGCCCTGCAGAGAGAAGGTCTCGGTGGTCTGCCGGTAATCCTCGTAACGCACGCCGGCAATGAACTGATAGCGGCTGTTGAGCATGTGGTCGTAGGCCAGGTAGACACTGTTGTATTCCAGTTCGGCCTCATAGCTATCGCTGGCGAGCGTCTTGTTCTGGAAGGCAAAGCCGTTGTTCGGGTTGCCGGTAATGGTTTCCGGCGTGATGATCTCTGACACCAGCACATTCGGTGCGATCAGGTTGTCGACCAGACCCTGGTTGATGTTGAACCCGTAGGTATCGGAATCCGAGTCCCGCTCGCGATAGATGGCCTGCACGCCCGTCTGCAGCGTTGCGTAGGAACTGCCGTTGTCGATCACATCCCAGGACAGGTCCCCTGAGAAGTCGAAGTTGTTGTCCGTCAGCTCGTCATAGCGCCGGATAATCGTGTTCGGCTCGAGGAAAAAGCCTTCGAGCGGAATGTTCTGTTCATCGTTCAGCTTCGAGAAATCAAAGCCGGCGATGAGCGATTCTGGAGCCGTCGTGCCCTGGTTGGCACTGAATACCACCTCGCGACGATCCGGGGCATCACGCCGCGCCTGGCTTGCCGTGATCTGCCAGTTGCCGGCCAGCGTGCCACTGTCGTTGATGACGTGTGAGCCGGTGAACTGCTGCGAGAGATACTGCCGCTCCACCCAGTCGACCGTGTGGAAGATCTGCGACTGGAACTCGTCCCCTTCCCTGCCCACCGTGCGCACGACCTTGCTCTCGGTGCTCCGAGATACCAGAGTGTTGGATTCAAAGGTGTGGTCACCGATATTGAGACCGAGGGCGAGGAGCCCGTTGATCTCGACGTTGTTTGCGTTTTCCTGGAAGCGGAAAATATCCAGGGTGTCGCCGGAGGGCGTAAAGGTGTTGCGCACGCCATCGTCCTTTTGCGTCCAGGAGTTCTCGAAATTGACGGCAATGAAGGCACCGAGCTCGGCATCGTCAATGTAGAACAGGTCGCCGTAGTTGGCGCCCACACGAACATCCGGTGCCGCTGTCGCCATGCCAAGATCCATGTCCTCACTGATCAGCAGGGCACCCGCTCGCTGCAGTTCACGCTGTACGCTGTCATTGAGATCGAAGGTGCCCCCCGTCTCGGTATCGGTGACCGTGCCCAGACTGAGAACCTGGGCAATCGCGCGCGCGCCGACAGGCGCCTCACGCTCTCCCGCGTCCCAGCCGATGAGGTCGAAGCCGCCATTGGTCTCGTCCGTGAAGGCGTCCTTTCCGGTCAGCCCCTGCGTCCCGGTGACGCGGATGCTGAGACCGCCGGACCGCTCGTCGGGGAAGGTCCGCGTGTTGATCACCAGGTTTCCGCCGGTGCTCTCGCCCGGCATGCTGGCGAGGAAGGTTTTCTTGATATCCAGCTGGCTGACGAAGTTGCTCGGGAACAGGTCCAGCGGCACCGTGCGCTTTGACGGGTCGGTGGAGGGCATGAAGGCGCCGTTGAGCGTCGTCGCGATGTAGCGCCCGCCGAGACCTCTGATAAAGACGAAGCGGTTGTCCTGGACCGTCACGCTGGGGACGCGCACCACCGATGAGGCGACGTTGGTGTCGGCAAAGCGGGCGAGGGATTCGAGGTCCAGCGTGTCGACGATGTTCGATGAATCCCGCTCGGACAGCTCGAATGCGCCGGGGTTATAGGTTGCGACAACCGTCACCTCCTCCATCGGCAGCGACGGCATGGACACACCGGACGAGGGCAGCTGCAGCGTGACCGAGCGGGTCACATTGGATACCACGCGCACGGTTTCCGTCACAGGCTCGGCACCATCGCGCTCCACGACGAGATCATAGCGGCCACGCGGCAGTTCCACATTGAAGCGCCCCTGGGCATTGGACGTAAACACTATATCTGTGCCGCGAACGGCAATGCGGGCATTCGGCACGCGGTTGCCGACCGAAGCGACGACACCCGCCAGTGAACCGGTCGGGGCGGCGCGTCTCTGCTCGCCTGACTCGGTCAGGCTGTAGGCCTCGACAAAGTGACTCTCGCGGCCCATGTCGATCACGGCATCGACCAGCTGGCCGCGGGCGGTCTCGAAGCGGAAGCTATAGCGCGTTGTGTCGCCTTCCTTCACCTGCAGGCTGTGCGCTCCCGGGGACAGATCAAAGGAGGCCGACCCATCGCGACGCACTGACGCTTCGTCGGACCCGTCGAGAACCAGCGTGAGGCCAGCTGCCGGCGCGTCACCATCGAAAGTGTAGACAATCAACTCTCCCGCCGCCCGTGACGCTGACGCCTGCAGCAGAAGGACCAACAGCACCAAACCACCCAGCCGACTTATACACGCCTTGATCATCTCTGCCCCTGCTTTCGTGTCTGTTTGCGTCCGTGCACCGACGGCGGCCGGACTAACGGGTTTCCACGCTGCGAACCCTACCGACGATTTGTGACGCGAATATGACAGCACCGTTTTTTTTCACAGACGGATTCGCCACCTCGTTCCGGCAAAGATGGAACAGAGCTCATGGGCCGGGTTGAGGCGGTGCAAAACAACGAGGGAACAGCGTCACGAAACCTTCAACAAACTGTTGTTTTTCTGCAACACAGCGTGCTCATCCTGTCATTGACCAAAAGGAGGGCAGCGTCATGATCCGACAACCGACAACCCCCAACCCCGCTGAAAAGCAGCGCCTGCGCGACGCCATCAGCCGGCACGTCAATCACTACCTGGAGCGCGGCGGCAAGATCCGCGTCATCGACACGCCGCAGCAGAGATCCACAGAGCGCTTCCTCAGCGCCTGGAACAACGGACAGGAACTGGATGAACTTCTGGACTGACGGCGCTGCCGCAAGTCGCCTGCGAGGGGTACGCCCGTCGTTTACTGAAAGGAAATCCATCCCATGCTGAACGTCGAGCACGCGATCGAAAGCCGGTATCCCGACCTCTTCAAGCGCCACCGACGCTTCGCCAGAACCCTCTCCCGCTTTCTCGGCTACCTCTTCTTTGAGTCGCGCTTCCAGCGCTTTGCACAGGACTACCCGCACCTCTCCGGCTTTGACTTTGTCGAGCAGGTCCTGCGCAGCTTCGATTTCAACATCCGGCTCACGGAAACTGAGCGGGCGCGAATTCCCTCGAACGGGCGCGTCGTCATCGTCGCGAATCACCCGATCGGCTCCCTGGATGGCCTCGCTCTGCTGCATCTCGTGCGCGGCGTGCGGCCCGACGTCAAGGTGGTGGCCAACGAACTGCTGACCTCCATCGAACCGCTGCACAGCGTGCTGCTGCCCGTGACCAACATGGGCAGCCGGGGCAGTTCCCGGGACAACCTGCGCGCCATCCGCCGGCACCTGGAGTCCGAGCGCGCGCTGATCATCTTTCCTGCGGGCGAGGTATCGCGCCTGGCGCCAGGCGGCGTGCGCGACGGCACCTGGCAGAGCGGTTTTATCCGCTTTGCCGACGCGACGCGTGCCCCGGTGCTGCCCATTCACGTGGCCGGACGTAACTCCCTGTTCTTCTACAGCCTGTCGATGCTGGCAAGGCCCCTGTCCACGCTGTGGCTGGTCCGGGAGATGTTCAAGCAGAGCCACAATACCGTGGATGCACGCATCGGGCGCCCCATTCCCCACGAGATCTACAGCGCCTCGGGATTCGCCCCGGTGCAGCTGGCGCGCATGTTCCGCAGGCACGTCTACCGGCTCGGCAGCGGCGGCAAGCCCGTCTTCCGCTCCGTCGAAACGGTCGCGCCGCCGGAGAACCGGCAGTTGCTGCAGCAGGAACTGGCTGGCAGCGAGTCTCTGGGCAGCACGCCGGACGGCAAGCTGCTGTACCTGTGTGACTACCACGCGTCGCCCTGCGTCATGCGGGAACTCGGCCGGCTCCGCGAGTACACCTTCCGCAGCGTCGGCGAAGGCACCGGGCAGCCGCGGGATATCGACCGCTACGACCCAGATTACCTGCACCTGGTGCTGTGGGATCCCGAGGAGCGCGAGATTGCCGGTGCCTACCGTCTCGCGGAGGCCGACCGCCTGATCGACAGTCGCGGGCTCCCGGCGCTGTATTCAAGCACCCTCTTTCATTTCCCGGATGCCCTGCTGCCGGTGCTGCGACAGGGGCTTGAACTCGGCCGCAGCTTTGTGCAGCCGCGCTACCAGACGCGGCACAGCCTGGATTACCTGTGGTGGGGCATCGGCGCCTTCCTCAAGCGCCATCCCGGTCGCTTCCGCTACCTCTTCGGGCCAGCCTCCATCAGCCGCCATTACGGCAGCGAGGGCACCGCCCTGCTGACGGGCTACTACGGTCACTACTTTGCGGCGCCAAAGCTGGGCGTGCGTGCGCGCAATCCCCTGGCCCTGGCAGATGAGACCGTCGCAAAGGCGGCGCAAGGCTTTCTCGGCGACGATCCGGATGCCGACTTCCGTACGCTCAGGGCGCGGCTGGCCGAGCAGGGTCTGCCGGTGCCGACACTGTACAAGCACTACGCACAGTCGATGCGCCCCGGCGGCGTGTCCTTCAGCGCGTTCAACGTCGATACCGACTTCGGCGACTGCGTGGACAGCTTTGTCCTCGCCGACCTCGAACAATTGACCCCGCGCAAGCG
>JAWLGG010000022.1:0-14329 GCA_041685155.1 Chromatocurvus sp. | reverse complement strand
ATCGACCCGACCTCCGGCCTGCTGGCGGGATCCGGGCAGAGCGATGCGATCTTCGAGTACTTCCGCAACGAGAACGTGCCGACAGAATCCGCGAGTTCGGCGGCACGGCGGCACTGCCGGTGTGGATATCCTATATGCGCGAGGCGCTGGAGGATGGGCCGGAGCGCAAGCTGCCGGTGCCCAACGGCATTACCAGCGTGCGCATCGACCCGACCTCCGGCCTGCTGGCGGGATCCGGGCAGAGCGATGCGATCTTCGAGTACTTCCGCAACGAGAACGTGCCGACAGAATCCGCGAGCGGCGATAAGTCGGCGCCGGGGAAAACCGGCACCGACGATCTCATCAACGATATATTCTAGTGGCGGCCGGCCTGGCCGCCGGCGCTCAGCGCTTGCTGCCGCGGCTGCCGAAACGCTTGTTGAAGCGATCCACTCGACCGCCACTGTCGACGATCTTCTGCTTGCCGGTGAAGAAGGGGTGGCACTCCGAGCACACGTCAATCGTGAAGTCCTCGGTGAAGGTGGAGCGCGTCTTGATCACGTTGCCACAGCTGCAGGTGGCGGTGACCGCTTCATACCTGGGGTGAATATCGTTTTTCATCGTCCTGCTCCTGCAAAGGGACACCGCAACCCGATCCCTGCCGGGCACCGTATCCGGGAATGACAGGCACAGCGCCGCTGTGCATGGCAAAAAATAGGCGCGCATAGTACCAGAAGTGCCGCCCGGCGCAAGGTATGGCCGGGATTTGTTGGACTTCGCACGGTGAAACCATTATACGGTTTCACGGCATAAGCCTCCCGTGTGATCATGCCTGATGCCGACGTATTTGCGTATAGCCGTCCCCTCCCCACTGCGCCGACTGTTCGACTACCTGCCGCCGGCGGACTGGGATCCGGCGGCAGCGGCAGATCTACCGCCGGGAATCCGCGTCAGGGTTCCATTCGGTCGGCGCTCGGTGGTGGGCATTATGGTGGCGACGGCAACTGGCAGCGATGTACCGGCAGCCCAGCTGCGGGCAGCGGATGCCGTGCTCGACCGCGCCCCGCTGCTCTCGCCCGCCGTATCCGAACTGTGCCGCTGGGCGGCCGCCTACTACCTGCACCCGCCCGGGGAGGTCTTCAGCGCTGCCCTGAGCAAGCGCCTGCGCGAGGGCCGGGAACCCCTGCGTGATGCGTGGCGGCTCTCCACCCGGGGCCAGGGCCTGGGGAACGACGCCCTGGCCCGGGCACCGCGACAGCAGACCGCGCTGCGCCTGCTTGCCCGGGGGGATGCGCTGACTGCGAACGCACTGAAGTCCGAGGGTATTGCCAGCAGCGTGCTGCGCGAGCTGGAAAAGAAGGGGCTGGTGGAGCGCTGTGAATCGGAGCCGCTCGAGCCGGCGGGCACGGGAGCCTATGGCCCGACCCTCGGCGATGCCCAGGCCAGCGCCGTGGGGGGAATCATCGACAGCGCGGGTGGCTTTTCCTGTCACCTGCTGGAGGGCGTCACCGGCAGCGGCAAGACCGAAGTGTACCTGCGCGCTATCAGCCACTGCCTGGCGCAGGGCCGGCAGGCCCTCGTGCTGGTCCCGGAAATCGGCCTGACGCCGCAGACCGTGGCGCGCTTTCGCGAGCGCTTCACGGCTCCCATCGCCCTGCTCCACTCCGGACTGACCGACGCCGAGCGCAGCCAGTCGTGGGATCGGGCGCGGCGTGGCAGCGCCCGGATCATTCTCGGCACCCGCTCTGCCATCTTTGCCTCCTGCCCACGGCTCGGCATCATCATAGTCGACGAGGAACACGATGCCTCCTACAAACAGCAGGACGGCTTTCGCTATTCCGCCAGGGACGTCGCCGTCAAGCGGGCACAGCTGGAGGATTGCCCGGTGGTGCTGGGCAGCGCCACCCCGTCGCTGGAGAGCACGCACAACGCCCTGCGCGGCCGCTACCGGCACCATCGGCTCGAGCAGCGCGCCGGCGGTCGCGCCATGCCGCGACTCTGCGCGGTGGATATCCGCCGACAGCCTCTTGAGGCAGGCCTGTCACCGGCCCTGCAGGAACGCATGCAAGACACCCTTGCCGGCGGACAGCAGGTGCTGTTGTTCCTCAATCGCCGCGGGTTCGCGGCCTCACTGCAGTGTCACGACTGCGGCTGGGTTGCAGACTGCGCCCACTGCGATGCGCGCATGACCGTGCACCGGCGACGGCGCCAGCTGCGCTGCCATCACTGCAGCGCGCGCCGCCGGCTGCCGGATACCTGCCCGCAATGCGGCAGCGGCGCCCTGCTCGCCAACGGCCTCGGGACCGAGCAGACAGAGGACTTTCTGATGCAGCGCTTCGCCCGCTGGCCGGTACACCGGGTCGACAGCGACAGCGTCCCCGGACCCACTGCCATGGCGGCCCTGGTCAGCGACATACACCGAGGCGAACCCGGCATTCTGCTGGGCACCCAGATGCTGACCAAGGGCCACCACTTTCCCGGCGTCGGCCTGGTCGGCGTGATCGACAGCGACGCCCTGCTGTTCAGCGCCGACTTTCGTGGCGAGGAACGTCTGGCGCAGCTGCTGACCCAGGTCGCCGGCCGCGCCGGGCGCGGCGACCATCCCGGCGAAATGCTGCTGCAGACGCACTATCCCGACCACCCACTGCTGCGGGCGCTGCTCACCCGGCGTTACGCTGATGTCGCCGTCGACCTGCTGCAGCAGCGTCGGGAGCGCGGCCTGCCGCCGGCCGGGCACCTGGTGCTGCTGCGCACCGACGCCCGCAGCGAAGGCCAGGGCGATGCCTTTCTCCAGGCGGTCCGCGAGCGCGGCGCGCCACACGCAGGTAGCGGCTCACAGCTCATCGGGCCACTGCCCTCTGCCATGCCCCGGCGCGCTGGCAAGCACCGCAGCCAGCTCATCTGTCTGAGTACAGACCGGTCCAGCGCCGCCAGCGCCGCCAGCGCCCTGGTTGCGGCAGCGGAATCACTGCGCACCCCGGCGGGGCTCAACTGGTTTGTCGATATCGACCCGCTGGACACCCTGTGAGCGCCGGGCGTTCTGGCCATTGCTGCAACGAACGGGGATAATACGCGCGGCTTCCCGGCCACCACTCGCATCACAATCCAGGTTAACCCGCTATGAAAGACAACGTGTCCCTGCTCATCCAACAGGGGCTGGCCAGCCTCATCGAAAAGGGCCACCTCGATGCGGGAGCATCCACGGAGGTGCAGGTCGAGCGCACCCGTGATCCGGCGCACGGTGACCTCGCCAGCAACGTCGCTCTCGCGCTGGCGAAACAGGCGCGGATGCCGCCGCGGAAGCTTGCCGAGCTGCTCTGCGAGCACCTTCCCGACAGCCCGCTGGTCGCGCGCACGGAGATCGCGGGCCCCGGTTTTATCAACTTCTTCCTGTCAACTGACAGCAACGTGGCCGTTATCGGCGACATTCTTTCCCGGGGCGCCGACTTCGGCCGCAGCAGCGCCGGCCAGGGTCGCAAGGTGCAGGTGGAATTCGTCTCCGCCAACCCGACCGGCCCGCTGCACGTGGGTCACGGTCGCGGCGCCGCCATCGGCGACAGCCTGTGCCGCCTGCTGGCGGCCACCGGGTGGGAGGTATCGCGGGAGTTCTACTACAACGATGCCGGCCAGCAGATCAACAATCTGGCGCTGTCGGTGCAGGCGCGCTGCCGCGGCGTCAGCCCGGACGACGCGACCTGGCCGGCAGACGGCTATCGCGGCGAGTACATCGCCGAGCTGGCGCGGGCCTACCTGCGCGGCGACAGCGTCAGCGCCAGGGACCAGCAGGTGGTGGCCAGCGGCAACCCGGATGACCTGGAGGCCACCCGACGCTTTGCGGTGGCCTACCTGCGCCACGAGCAGGACCTGGACCTGCGCGAGTTTGCGGTCGAGTTCGACCACTATTTCCTCGAGTCGTCCCTGTACAGCTCCGGCGAGGTGGACGCCGTGGTCGACCTGCTGGTGCAGGGTGGCAAGACCTACGAGGAGAACGGTGCGCTGTGGCTGCGCACCACGGATTTCGGCGATGACAAGGACCGCGTCATGCGCAAGCGCGACGGCGGCTACACCTACTTTCTGCCGGACGTCGCGTACCACCTTAACAAGTGGCGGCGCGGATTCGTGCGCGTCATCAACGAGCAGGGCGCGGACCACCACAGCACCGTGACCCGCGTTCGTGCGGGCCTGCAGGCCCTGGAGCAGGACATTCCGCAGGGCTGGCCCGACTATGTACTGCACCAGATGGTCACCGTCATGCGCGACGGCGAGGAAGTGAAGCTGTCCAAGCGCGCGGGCAGCTATCTCACCCTGCGCGACCTGATCGAGGAGGTGGGTCGCGACGCCACCCGCTATTTCCTGGTGGCGCGGGCACCGAGCTCGCACCTGACCTTTGATATCGACCTGGCGCTGTCGCGCAGCAATGACAATCCGGTGTACTACATCCAGTACGCACACGCGCGCGTGTGCAGCGTTCACCGCCGACTCGAGGAAGCGGGCATCCGCTGGGAGGCCGAGGCCAGCCGCGAGCATCTGGCGCTGCTGGAGACCGCCGAGGAGAAGGCGCTGCTGAAGAGCCTCGCGGAGTACCCGGAGGTGGTGGAAAAGGCGGCGCAGTCGGCCGAACCCCACACCGTTGCCAACTACCTGCGCGAACTCGCCGGTCACTTCCACACTTTCTACAATGCGCACAAGGTGCTTATCGATGATGCCGACCTGCGAGCGGCCCGGGTCGCCCTCAGCGAATCCGTACGCCAGGTCATCGGCAACGGCCTGGCCCTCCTCGGTGTGTCGGCCCCGGAGTCGATGTAGGTGGCGGCGGCCGGGTCCGGGAGAGCCCGCGGCGGACAGCGCCGCCAGGGCGCCAGCCGCGGCAGGGGCGACGCCTCGGGCACGCTGTCCGTCTCACTGCGCTGGTACGCCTTCGGCGTCGCCAGCGGCATTTTCCTGAGCTTCATGTTCTATCTGGTGACGCTGCCGCCCTCGGAGCAATCGGGCGGCGCGGACAGCGGGATCGCTGCCGTGCCGGCGGACAGCGCCGAACAGCAGCCGCGCTTCGACTTTTTCGAAATGCTGCCGCAGCAGCGTATCGAGGTCGAGGGCGAGCCCGGCGACATGGCCGGCAGTCGGGAAACGGCGGATGGTGCCACCTATCTGCTGCAGGCAGGCTCGTTCCGGCAGGCGGAAGATGCCGACCGGCGACGCGCTGAGCTGCTCCTGCTCGGACTGGAGCCCAGGGTCGAGGAAACCGGCGGCAGCAACGGCCGCTGGTATCGGGTCATGATAGGCCCCTTTGATTCGCGTTCGAAAATGGCGGCGGCGCGCAGCCTCACCGCGCAGCAGAACATCGATACGCTCCTGCTGAAGCGCAACCAGTAATCTTGCATCATGCCCGGCCAATCGCGCCGGCGCGCTTGAATTGCCCGGGCCGCGGACCCATAACCCTAACCTTGAAAGCCGTAGGAGGCAGCACGTGGAACAGTTTCGAGGCACCACCATTCTCTGCGTTCGCCGTGGCAACAGCGTGGTGATCGGCGGCGATGGCCAGGTATCCATGGGCAACACCATCATGAAGGGCAACGCGCGCAAGGTCAGGCGGCTCTACAAGGAACAGGTCATCGCCGGTTTCGCCGGCGGCACGGCAGACGCGTTTACCCTGTTCGAGCTGTTCGAGAATCATCTCGAGAAGCATCAGGGCCAACTGGTGCGAGCCGCCGTAGAGCTGGCCAAGGCCTGGCGCACCGAGCGCTCCCTGCGACAGCTCGAAGCCCTGCTCGCGGTGGCCGACAGGACCACCTCGCTGGTCATCAGCGGCAACGGTGACGTGATCGAGCCGGAAGACAACCTGATCGCCATCGGCTCGGGCGGCTCCTTTGCCCAGGCCGCGGCACGGGCGCTGATGGACAACACAGAACTTGGCGCCCGGGATGTCGTGGAGAAAGGCCTGACTATCGCCGGCGACATCTGCATCTACACCAATCACAACCAGACCATCGAGCAACTGGATTACCAGGACTGATATGTCAAACATGACCCCACGGGAAATTGTCCACGCCCTGGACAAGCACATCATCGGCCAGTCCGAGGCCAAGCGGGCCGTGGCCATCGCCCTGCGCAACCGCTGGCGCCGCATGCAGGTCGCCGACGACCTGCGCGCGGAGATCACCCCGAAGAACATTCTCATGATCGGGCCCACCGGCGTCGGCAAGACCGAGATCGCACGCCGCCTGGCACGCCTGGCGAACGCACCCTTTATCAAGGTCGAGGCCACCAAGTTCACGGAAGTAGGCTACGTGGGTCGCGATGTCGAGTCGATCATCCGCGATCTGGTGGAAATGTCGGTTAAAATGCATCGCGAGCAGGAAGTGCACCGGGTCCGCGCGCGCGCCGAGGAAGCCGCCGAGGAGCGCATACTGGATATTCTGCTGCCGCCCGCCCGCAATGGTGACGGCGAGCAGGGCGCTGGAACCCGTCAGCTCCTGCGCAAGAAACTGCGCGAGGGTCAGCTCGACGACAAGGAAATCGAGGTGGAACTCAGCAACCAGACGGGCGCCGTGGATATCGTCGCCCCGCCCGGCATGGAGGAGATGACCAACCAGCTGCAGAGCATGTTCTCCAATCTGTCCCGCCAGCAGTCCAAGACCCGCAAGCTGCCCGTAAAAGAAGCCTTCGAGGCCCTGTGCGAAGAGCAGGCGGCGCGCATGGTGAACGAGGACGAACTCAAGCAGAAGGCCATCGAGGCCGCCGAGGAAAACGGCATCGTCTTCCTGGACGAGCTGGACAAGGTAGCCAAGCGTGGCGAGACGGCGGGCGCCGACGTGTCCCGCGAGGGTGTGCAGCGCGACCTGCTGCCGCTGATCGAGGGCTCCACCGTGAGCACGAAGTACGGCATGATCAAGACCGATCACATCCTGTTCATCGCGTCCGGTGCGTTTCATCTGTCCAAGCCCTCCGACCTGATCCCGGAGCTGCAGGGCCGGCTGCCCATCCGCGTGGAGCTCACCGCGCTGACGCCGGACGATTTCAAGCGCATCCTGTCCGAACCGGATGCCTCCCTGACGCGCCAGTACCAGGCACTGCTGGCCACCGAGGGCCTGGCGGTGGAGTTCACCGACGACGGGCTGACGCGACTCGCGGAAATCGCCTGGCAGCTGAACGAGAACACGGAGAACATCGGCGCCCGGCGCCTGCACACCGTGATGGAGCGCCTGCTGGAAGAGGCCTCCTACGCCGCAGCGGACAGCAATACCGATACCCCTAAACTGGTGGTGGATGCAGCCTACGTCGACAGCCAGCTCGGGGAGCTCAGCCTCGACGACGACCTGTCGCGGTTCATTCTCTAGGACGACGCGAGGAACGCGCACCATGGCCAGCGACGATATACGCCCCCAGGGCATCAGGCTCCGCCGGCAATCCCGGGTGCTCGAGCTGTCCTACGCCGAGGGACCGCCCTGCCAGCTGGACTGGGAATACCTGCGCGTGTTTTCCCCCTCAGCCGAGGTGCGCGGCCACGGCCGCGGGCAGGAAACCCTGCAGACCGGCAAGAAGCACGTGGTGCTGGAGAACGTGGTGCCGGTCGGCCACTACGCTCTGCAGCTGGTGTTTGACGACGGCCACGACACCGGCATTTACGCCTGGGCCTACCTGCGCGAGCTGTGCGCCAACCGTGAGCGCTGGTGGCAGGACTACCTCGACCGACTGCACGCGGCCGGCGCCAGCCGCGACCCGGATACCCAGGTGGTGCACTTCCAGCCCTGATGCACCGGCGCTGACCCGTTCGCGGCATCGCGCTACAATACGCCTTTGAAACGCAGGGCAGACAGCGCAATGAGTGACAGAGACACAACGCACTTCGGCTACCGCGAGGTGGAAAAAGACGCCAAGGCGGGCATGGTTGCCGACGTCTTCGATTCGGTCGCGGCGCGCTACGACCTCATGAACGACCTCATGTCCGCCGGCATCCATCGCCTGTGGAAGCGCTTCACCATCGAACTCAGCGGTGTGCGCAGCGGCAATTCGGTGCTAGACATCGCCGGCGGTACCGGCGACCTGGCGGCGAAATTCAGCCAGCTGGTCGGCGACGGCGGCCGCGTTGTGCTGGCCGACATCAACGCCTCCATGCTGCGGGTCGGCCGCGACAGACTCATCGACACCGGCGTGCAGGCCAATCTGGAATTCGTTCAGGCGGATGCGCAGTACCTGCCCTTCCCCGACGACAGCTTCGACTGCATTACCATTGCCTTTGGCCTGCGCAACGTGACCGACAAGGACCTCGCCCTGGGCGCCATGCTGCGCGCTCTCAAGCCGGGGGGTCGCCTGCTCGTACTGGA
This sequence comes from Chromatocurvus sp., assembly GCA_041685155.1. Taxonomy (GTDB): domain Bacteria; phylum Pseudomonadota; class Gammaproteobacteria; order Pseudomonadales; family Halieaceae; genus Chromatocurvus. Next base: position 6,026 of record JAWLGG010000022.1, on the reverse strand, counting down.
GTTCTCCAAACCCACCAACCCGCTGCTGGGCAAGGCCTACGACGCCTACTCGTTCAGCGTGCTGCCGCTCATGGGCCGGCTGGTCGCCCGTGATGCCGACAGCTACAAGTACCTCGCGGAATCCATACGCATGCACCCCGATCAGGAAACCCTGAGGGGCATGATGGAGGAGGCGGGGTTCAGCCGCTGCGAATACCACAACATGACCGGCGGCGTGGTCGCAGTGCACCGCGGCATCAAGACCTGACGTGGCGCTGGATCCCGCCCTGCAGACGGCCATTCTCGCCGCGCTGGAGCGCGCGGCGAATACCGCACTCGACCTGTCGCCGCACAGCCGCCGGGGTCTCGCCGCGCTGGGCGAGGTGGTGATCGGCGTCGAGTGCACGCGACCGGCGTTTTCCGTCTACCTGCAGCCGACCCGAGACGGTGCTATCCGTCTCATGGGGCACCACGACGGCGAACTCGCGACGCGGGTCCGCGGCAGCAGCAGCGACTTCGCCGAGCTGGCGAACTCTGCGGACCCGACGGCAACATTGATCAACGGCGGACTCGAGCTCAAAGGCAGCAGCGCGCCGCTGATCGCCCTGCAGGGGGTGATCGCAGGGCTGGATATCGACTGGGAGGCGCCCCTGGTCGAGACCCTGGGTGATGTCGCGGGGCACCAGCTGGCGCAGATGCTCCGCGGCCTGTTCAGCTGGGGCCGCCATGCGGGCAGCAGCCTGACCCGACAGCTCGATGAGTTCATCCATGAGGAGGCGCGGCTGACACCGCCGCGCGCCGAGGTGGAGGATTTCTATGCCGATATCCAGAAACTGACGCAGCAGGTGGACCGCCTGCAGACCCGCCTGCAGCGCGCCCGGGTGCGCGCGGATGCCCTGCGGGCCCGCGCCGGCGCTGCCGCGCACGACAGCGAATCCGGCTGATGTCGCGACTGCTCAGGCTGGGCCGCATCCTGCAGGTTGTCGGCCGCCACCGCCTCGACGAACTCATCGACCCCGATCGTGTCCCGCGGGGACTGCGCCTGCTGCTGCGGCTGAATCCCTTCCGCCTCAGCGCCCGCGCAGACGCCGGCCGCGCCGTGCGCCTGCGTCGGGCGCTCGAGGAACTCGGGCCCGTGTTCATCAAGTTCGGGCAGACGCTGTCCACGCGGCGCGACCTGTTGCCGGTGGACATCGCCGACGAGCTGGCGCATCTGCAGGACAGGGTGCCGGCATTCCCCCCCGCGCAATCCCGGCAGATCATCGAGGCCGCGCTGGGCGACGCGGTGGAGGCCCTGTTTGCCCGCTTCGATGCGATACCCATGGCCTCGGCCTCTGTGGCACAGGTGCACTCGGCGCAGCTGCGCGATGGCCGCGAAGTCGTGATCAAGGTGCTGCGGCCGGATGTCGAGCCGGTCATCCGCCAGGATATCGCGCTGCTGTTCCTGCTGGCGCGGCTCACCGAGCGCTTCCTGCGCGACGGCTGGCGGCTGCGCCCGGTCGCGCTGGTGGCCGACTACGAGCACGTGATTCTCGACGAGCTGGACCTCGCCCGGGAGGCGGCCAACGCCTCGCAGCTGCGCCGCAACTTCGCCGATGGCAGGCTGGTCTATGTGCCGGAAGTCCACTGGAATTACACCCGGCGCAACGTCTTCGTGATGGAGCGCATCCACGGGATACCGGTCACCGATCTCGAGGTTCTCAGGCAGCGCGGCACGGATCTGAAACTGCTGGCGGAGCGCGGCGTCGAGATTTTCTTCACCCAGGTATTTCGCGACAGCTTCTTCCATGCCGACATGCACCCCGGGAACATCTTCATCAACGCCGACGACCCGGCGGATCCCCGCTATATCGCCATCGACTGCGCCATCATCGGCAGCCTCAGCGAAGCCGACCAGTACTACCTCGCCCGCAACCTGCTCGGCATATTCCAGCGCAACTACCACGAGGTCGCGCGCCTGCACGTCGAGTGCGGCTGGGTACCACCGGAGACCCGTGTCGAGGATTTCGAGGCGGCCATGCGCGCGGTCTGCGAACCCATCTTCGAAAAGCCGATCAGCGAGATCTCCTTCGGCCAGCTGCTGGTCTATCTGTTCAGCACCGCGCGCCGCTTCGACATGGAGGTGCAGCCGTCGCTGATCCTGCTGCAGAAAACGCTGCTGAACATCGAGGGGCTGGGCAGACAGCTGTACCCCCAGCTCAACCTCTGGGATACAGCCCAGCCCTTTCTCGAGAACTGGCTGCGTGAGCGCTACTCCCCGCAGAACGTCATCAAACGCCTGCAGTATCACGTCCCCGGCTGGCTGGAGCAGCTGCCGCAGGTACCGGACGCCATGCTCCGGCAACTGCAGGGGCCCCGCCAGGCATCGGTCGCCCCCCACGCCGCTACCGGCGCCGGGAGACGCCAGCGCCAGCGGGCTGCGACCCGGCGTCGCCGCCGGCTGATGGCCGGCTCCGTCTGCGCCGTGGGAGCACTGCTGTCGGTTCCGGCGCTGCGGGCAACGCTGGACGCCCTGCCACCGGTCAGCTGGGCCCTCCTGGCGGCCGCCGTATTTCTTCTGTGGCCGCGGACGCAGGAAAACTGATTGTGCACCGCGCCTGTGCGATAATCCGCTACCCCGCCCGCAAAGCAGACAGGTAGTGCGGATGCCGCCAGTGACAGACACGATCCAGTGGAACGCCCAGGGACTGGTCGCCGCGATTGCCCAGGACTGGCAGAGCGGCGAGGTGCTCATGCTCGCCTGGATGAACCGCCAGGCGGTGGAGTGCACCCTGGCGGAGCAGCGCGCCGTGTACTGGTCACGCTCGCGCAACGCTCTGTGGCGCAAGGGTGAAAGCTCGGGCAATGTGCAGCGACTGAAAGAACTGCGCGTCGACTGCGACGGCGATGCGCTGCTGCTGAAAGTGGAACAGGTCGGTGGCATCGCCTGCCACACGGGACGCCGCCACTGCTTTTATCGCCGCCTGGATGGCGAGCGCTGGACGGAGACGGAGGGCGTGCTGCGGGACCCGCAGGAGATGTACCGGCAGCCGCAGAAACATCGCGATACGGCAGCGCAGACGGGACGCGAATGATGGCGACTGACAGCGTACTCGAGGAGCTGACCCGAATTATTGCGGCGCGACGGCAGGCGGACCCCGGTGACAGCTATGTCGCCAGCCTGCACGCCGCAGGCCTGAACCGCATTCTGGAAAAAGTTGGCGAGGAGGCCACGGAAGTCATCCTGGCCGCAAAGGACGCCGAGGCGGGGCCGGACCGCGAGGCCCTCGTTGGCGAAGTCGCGGATCTCTGGTTCCACTGCATGGTCATGCTCTCGCATCTGGACACCGATGCCGCCGCGGTGATGGAATGTTTACAACAGCGACTGGGTCTTTCCGGCCACGTCGAGAAGGCATCGCGCTCAGGCGCGCACTGACAGAGGACAACACCATGGGTATTGGCGGTATCAGCGTATGGCAGCTACTGATCGTGCTGGCGATCGTGATCATGCTCTTTGGCACCAAGCGCCTGCGCACGCTCGGCAGCGACCTCGGCAGCGCCATCAAGGGCTTCAAGAAGAGCATGCAGGACGATGACAAGGCCTCCTCCGATGCCGAGACGGAGGAGGATGCCTCCAGCTCCGCGGCACTGCAGCGCGACGAAGCCGCGCCCCTCAAGCGCGATGATGAACGGCACGAGACGAGCGCTACCACGGCGGGCGAAAGCGGCGAGCGGAAGCCCTAGCCACCATGTTCGACGTCGGCTTTGCCGAGCTGATCATCATCGGTGTGGTCGGCCTCCTGGTCATCGGCCCGGAGCGCCTGCCCGGCGCCATCCGCACGGCCAGCGTCTGGCTCGGGCGACTGCGACGGGGCTTCAATGACATCAAGCGCGAGGTTCAGCAGGAACTGCACAACGACGAGGTCATGCAGGAACTGCGTCGCACCGGGGAACAGGTGAAGCAGCAGACCGAAGACCTGCGACGAAGCCTTGGCGAAGAAATGGACGATGACATCGGCGAGACCAGGGCGCCGCCCGCAAGGAAACCCGATGCGCCGTCCACGGACGCAACGCCCGATGAAGCGGAACACACCGAACAGACGGACAGGACGGACAAGACCTCACCATGAACGACGCGTCCGGTGACCCGGCACTGCCACTGGTCGCCCACCTCAAGGAACTGAGAGATCGCCTGCTGCGTGCCATACTGGCGGTGCTGGTGGTCTTCGTTGTGCTGTTCCCGTTTGCCAACGACATCTACGCCTTCGTCTCGCAGCCGCTGCGCTCCATCCTGCCGCCGGGGGCCAGCATGATCGCCACCGAGGTCGCCTCCCCGTTCCTGACGCCGTTCAAGCTGACGCTGTTCACGGCCATTTTCATCTCCGTGCCCTATCTGCTGTACCAGGCATGGAGCTTTATCGCACCGGGCATGTACCGGCACGAGAAACGCCTGGCTATCCCCCTGCTGGTGTCCAGCATCGCGCTCTTCTACGCCGGCGCTGCTTTCGCCTATTTCGTGGTATTTCCGCTGATTTTCGCGTTCTTTACCAGCGTGGGACCGGAAGATGTCGCCATCATGACCGACATCAACCGCTACCTCGACTTCGTGCTCAAGCTCTTCTTTGCCTTCGGTCTCGCCTTCGAGATCCCGATTGCCGCGGTGATCATGATCTGGGCCGGCATCACCACGCCGGAGGATCTCGCGAAGAAGCGGCCTTACATCGTGGTCGGCTGTTTCGTCACCGGCATGCTGCTCACGCCGCCGGACATCATTTCCCAGTCGTTGCTGGCACTGCCCATGTGGCTGCTGTTCGAAATCGGCATCGTCTGCGGACGCATGCTGATACGCCGTCGCGACGAGAAGGCCGACGCAGACGACGCCGCGGACTGACAGGTGGTATCGGAAAACAGTCGCCGCAAGCTCACACCGCTACTGACGGTTGCCGGCTATCTGCGCCCGTATCGCGGCCGCGTCGCCGGCGCTGCGGCAGCACTTCTGCTCACCGCGGGCGCAACCCTGTCCCTGGGCCGGGGCATACAGATTCTCATCGACCGCGGCCTCACCGGCGGAACGGTGGAGGATCTGCGCTTTGCCGTTGTGGTCATGCTGGGCATAAGCGCGGTGATCGCCGTGGGCACCTTCACCCGCTTCTACCTGGTGTCCTGGCTCGGCGAGCGGGTCAGCGCCGATCTGCGCAAGGCCGTATTCGACAACGTGGTGCGCCTGCACCCCGGCTTCTTCGAAGCCAACCGCGCCGGCGAGATCATGTCGCGGCTGACCACGGACACCACGCTGCTGCAGACCATCATCGGCTCGTCATTGAGCATGGCGCTGCGCAGCGGCCTCACGCTGACCGGGGCACTGGTGCTGATGTTCCTGACCAACCTCAAGCTCAGTCTGATCATTGTCGCCAGCGTGCCACTGGTGCTGCTGCCGATCATTGTCTTCGGTCGTCGGGTGCGCCGCCTGTCCACCGCCAGCCAGGACAGCATTGCCAGCGTGGGCAGCTACGCCGGCGAGATCATCCAGAACATCAAGGTGGTGCAGAGCTACAACCGCGAGAACTTCGAGAGCCGCGCCTTTACCGGCGAAGTCGAGCAGGCCTTCGATATTGCCCGGCGTCGCATACGCCAGCGCTCCCTGCTGATCGGCGGCGCCATCATTCTTCTGTTCAGCGGAATGGCGGTGATGCTCTGGGCCGGTGGCAGCGATGTCATTGCCGGCAACATGAGCGGCGGCGAGCTGGCGGCCTTCGCCTTCTACGCCATCATGGTGGGCAGCGGCTTCGCAACCATATCGGAAGTCTGGAGCGAGGTGCAGCGCGCTGCGGGTGCTGCGGAGCGCCTGCTGGAACTCCTCGGTGAGCGCAGCGCGATTCCCGACGGCAGCGACCCGCTCGGCAGCAGCAATCCGCAACCCGCTGAGGTCACGCTGCACAAGCTGGTCTTCCACTACCCGTCACGACCGGAGAACCCGGCACTGGATGGCTTTTCCCTTGCCGCGGCGGCCGGGCGTAGCCTGGCGCTGGTAGGCCCCTCGGGGGCCGGCAAGAGCACGGTCTTCGAAC
>JAWLGG010000402.1:0-3466 GCA_041685155.1 Chromatocurvus sp. | reverse complement strand
CGCGATTTCCGTACTGTAGACACCGTCTGCCAGTACAGCGCGGTCGACGCGTGCTTCGTAGCGTCCGAGACCCGCGCCGTCGGTGTCCACCGCGCGCAGCGACAGCCACTCGGCGTCGGCGGTCAGGGAGTTCACCCGCGCGCCACCGGTCCCGGCAATCACCAGCTGCAGCGACTCTGCGCGACTGCCGAAGTTGAGCACGTTGCTGGAGGCGCTGATGGAGGGGGCGGCCTCGACAGCCTGTCCCAGCGCATCTATCGCGGCATCGACCGCCTTGCGCGCATTGATGATACCGACGCCGAACTCGTCGTCACGCCCGGGCTCACCGGCATCATCTGTCAGCGCGCCCGCAGCCAGCAGGCTGGCGATGTCATCGCCGCTCAGGTCCGGGTTGACGCTTTTCATCAGCGCCAGCACCGCGGAGACGTGTGGCGCCGCCATGGACGTTCCGCTGGCGAAAGTATAGGCGAAGTCGCCGTCCGCAGCGTCGGTGCTCAGCACGCCGTCAGGGTAGCCATCGCCATTGACGTCGTTGCCGCTGTCGCCGCCGGGGGCCGCCAGGTCGATGCTGCTGCCGCGGTTGGAATAGGGTGTCAGGTTGCGCTGGGCGTCGATCGCGCTCACCGAGAAAACGTCTGGGTAGCCCGCAGGGTAGCCCGGTTCACTGCTGCTCTCGTTGCCGGCCGCCGCGACCACGCTGATGCCGCGCTCGCGCACCTCCCGGTACAGATCGCGATTGAACTGACTGAAGCCCTCGCCGCCCAGGCTCAGGTTGATGATATCCACCGGGCGGCCCGGCAGTGTGCCTGAGTCGTTGGCCAGACCCGCGGCAAAGCGCACGGCCTGGGCGATGTCATAGCTGGTTCCCTCGCCCCCCGCACCGAGGGCGCGCAGCGGCATGACTCGCGCTCCCCAGGCGGCACCGGCGACGCCGATGCGGTTGCTGCCGGCAGCGGCCACCGTGCCGGCGACATGCGTGCCGTGGAAGTTGCCGCTGAGGTTGCCCGCGCCGATATCGGTCGGATCGGCATCGATCCCATCGCCGTCGCCGGCGCTGTCGACGTCGCGAATGAAGTCGTAGCCGGGAACCAGCTGGCCGGCGAGGTCCGGGTGTCCGCTGAGGATGCCGGTGTCGATCACCGCGACGGTCACGCCGGGGTCACCGGTGGTGATGTCCCAGGCCGCAGGCAGATTGATCAGTGGATAGTGCCACTGTAGCGGGTAGGCCTCGTCATTGGGCGTCGCCATCGCCGCGACGCGATAGTTGGGTTCGGCACCGGCAACGTCGGGCTCGCGTGCCAGGCGCTTGACGCTCAGCAGCGTGCGCCAGACCTCCTGCAGACGGGGATCGGCGATGGCACCGCGCCGCGCCCGTAGCAGGCCCAGACGGTTGTTCATGATGCGGGCATCGGCGCCGGCGGCCGGCAGGTGGAACAGGCCGCTGCGACCGCGACCACCCGCCATCCGGCGCATGTGAAGGCGGTCAGAGAGCCTTCTTTCGGCGGCGTTTTCACCGTCGTCATCGTCCGCGCGATAGCGCACAACCGCCTGGTCCGGCAGCACGCTGGCGTAGCGCTCTGCCGCCGCGGGTACGGACGCACCGCTACCGATGGCCAGGTTGTACAGGGTGGCGCCCGCGAACAGGGAGACATTGACGAAATAGACGCCATCGGAGGGCACCGCGACGGACTCGAACTCGGTCGTATCGATTGAGAAGTCCACCACCTCGCCGGCCTCGTTGTAAAGGTACAGGTCGGCATCCGCGCCGGCAGCATCTGCCACCAGCAACGTGACGCTCTGGCCCTCGAACAGACTGACGCGGTAGAAGTCCTCGACATCACCGGCAACCTGGGAACGCCCGTCGGCACCCGTGCCCGGCTCATTCAGGTAGCCGCCTATGGTAATCGGGTTGGCCAGGGGCTGGGCGCTGTCGATGCTGTCGTTAGGTTCCGAGGCATTGAACGTGTCGTTGGTGGTGGCGTCGATGGCCTGGCTGGACCCGGCAAGCAGACGGCCACTGATGGCGTAGCGGGGGTTCGCCGCTGCGGGCCGGATCGTGATCGATACCGATGCGCTGTTCTCCGCGCCATTGTTGTCGGTCACGCGCAGCGAAAATGCCAGGGGTGTCGCCTCGCCGACGTCCGGCGCGATGAAGCTGGCGCTGGCCTGGCTGGCGCCGGTCAGCGAGACGCTCGTGCCGCTGGTCTGTGACCAGGCGTAGCGCGTGATGCTGCCGTCCGGGTCACTGCTGGCGCTCCCGTCGAGGCTGACTGTCTCGCTGGAAGTGGCGCTCTCGGGGGCCTCGATGCGCGCCTGGGGGCTCTGGTTGGCGGGCGTGGCGGGGGCGCTGGTGCTGCTGCCGCCTCCGCCTCCGCCTCCGCAGGCGGTCAGCAGGGCCACCAGCACCAGCGCTGTGAGCTGCAGCAGGCCTGCCCAGGGTCGGCCGCTCGCCGGTATGACGCGGCGTTCTGTCCCCACGGGCTTCAGTCCGCCGTCATGCGCAGCAGAATCTTGCCCATGTGCTCGCCATCCTCCATGCGGGCGTGGGCGTCGGCGGCCCGCGCCATGGGGAACACGCTGTCGATCACCGGCTGTATGGCGCCGCGATTCAGGTGCGGGTATACGTGCTCCAGCAGCTCGCGCACCATCACGGCTTTCTGCTCGAAGGTCTGCGCGCGCAGGGTCGAGCCGGTGAGGGTGACGCGCTTGAGCAGCATCGGGGCAAAATTGACCTCGGCCTTGAAGCCGCGAATGAAGGCGATCGACACGATGCGGCCTTCCGGTGCCACCACGTCGAGGTTCTTCTGGATGTAATCGCCCCCCACCATATCCAGGATCACGTTGACCTTGCCCTTGAGGCCCAGTGCCTCGATCTCGGCGGCGAAGTCCTGCTCCCGGTAGTTGAACGCGTGGCTGGCGCCGAGGTCGCGCAGCGCGCTGCACTTGGCGGCGCTGCCGGCGGTCGTGAGCACGGTTGCACCGAGGGCGCTGGCCATGCCGATACCGAGGGTGCCGATACCGCTGGCACCGCCGTGAATCAGCACGGTTTCTCCGGCCTGCAGAGCGCAGCGCTGATACAGGTTGTGCCACACGGTGAGCAGGGCCTCGGGCAGCGCGGCGGCCTGGCACAGGCTGAAGCCGTCGGGTACCGGCAGGCACTGGCTGATCGGTGCCACGGTGTAGTCCGCATAGCCGCCGCCGTGGGTCAGGGCGCAGATGCGGTCACCCACCTGCCAGTCTCCCGCCTGCGCTCCACGAGCGACCACGGTCCCGGAGACTTCAAGGCCCATGATCGGCGAGGCGTCTTCCGGCGGCGGGTACAGGCCCTTGCGCTGCAGCAGGTCGGCGCGGTTGATGCCGGCATGGTCCACGCGGACCAGGACCTGGTCCGCGGCCGGTTCCGGCATTGCCTCCCGGACCAGCGAGAGTGACTGGTCCTCCGGGCCGATGGCGATGACCTGGCGCT
>JAWLGG010000401.1:0-3469 GCA_041685155.1 Chromatocurvus sp. | reverse complement strand
CACCCGCGTCAGCGCCGCCGTCAGCGTCGTCTTGCCATGGTCAACGTGACCAATCGTGCCCACGTTCACGTGGGGCTTCTTACGCTCGAATGCTGCTTTTGCCACTTGTCATCACCTCGTCTGAAAACGTCTGTTTAATGGGGCCAGCCTCAACGGGTCTGGGATTTGGAAATAATGTCCTGCGCAATGTTGTTCGGCGCCTCGGAGTACTTGGCAAACTCCATTGTATAGGTGGCGCGTCCCTGGGTAGCGCTACGCAGGTCCGTTGCATAACCGAACATCTCCGCCAGCGGAACCTCGGCGTTGATCACCTTGCCCGCCGGCGTCTCGTCCATTCCCGCAATCAGCCCGCGGCGACGGTTCAGGTCGCCCACGACATCGCCCATGTTCTCCTCCGGCGTGACAACCTCGACCTTCATGATGGGCTCGAGCAGAACCGCGCCGCCTTCGCTGGACAGCTTCTTCGTGGCCATGGACGCGGCGATCTTGAACGCCATTTCGTTGGAGTCCACATCGTGGAAAGAGCCATCATACAGCGTGGCTTTCAGGCCAAGCAGCGGATAGCCGGCGAGGACCCCGTTCTGCATCTGCTCTTCAATACCCTTCTGTACCGCCGGCACATACTCCCGCGGAACCACACCACCGACGATCTCATTGACGAATTCCAGGCCTTCGGCGTTGGCGTCTTCGCCGGGCTCAAACCGCACCCAGACGTGGCCGTACTGTCCGCGACCGCCGGACTGGCGCACAAACTTGCCTTCGATCTCGGAGGTGTTGCGAATCGCCTCGCGATAGGCCACCTGCGGCTGGCCGATATTGGCCTCGACGCTGAACTCGCGACGCATGCGATCCACGATGATGTCGAGGTGCAACTCGCCCATACCCGAAATGATGGTCTGGCCGGTCTCCTCATCGGTCTTGACGCGAAACGACGGGTCTTCCTGGGCCAGCTTGCCCAGCGCAATACCCATTTTCTCCTGGTCCGCCTTGGACTTCGGCTCCACGGCAACGGAGATCACGGGCTCCGGGAACTCCATGCGCTCGAGCACAATCGGCTGCGCCTGGTCACACAGGGTGTCACCGGTTGTGACATCCTTCAGGCCCACCGCCGCTGCGATATCGCCCGCCAGCACTTCCTTGATTTCCTCGCGGCTGTTGGCGTGCATCTGCACCATGCGGCCGACACGCTCTTTCTTCTGCTTGACCGAGTTGTAGACGGCCGTGCCGCTTTCCAGGCGGCCCGAATACACACGGAAGAAGGTCAGCGTACCCACAAAGGGGTCGGTGGCGATCTTGAACGCCAGCGCGGAGAAGGGCTCGGTATCGTCGGCGATACGTCGCTCTACGGTATCGTCCTTGTCGAGCAGCGTGCCCTCAATGGCCTTGACCTCGGTGGGTGACGGCAGGTACTCGATCACCGCGTCGAGCATCGCCTGGACACCCTTGTTCTTGAACGCAGACCCACCGATTACCGGCACGATCTCGTTGGCGAGCGTGCGCTTGCGGATGCCGCGCTTGATTTCCTCGACAGTGAGTTCGCCACCCTCAAGGTACTTGTTCATCAGCTCGTCGTCGGCCTCGGCAGCGGACTCGATCATGAACTCGCGCATCTCGGCGACTTCATCAACCATGTCCGCCGGGACATCGCCGGCCTCGTAGGTCATGCCGAAATCGTCTTCGTTCCAGTAGATGGCCTGATTGGTCACCAGATCGATAACGCCCCTGAAATCGTCCTCGGCGCCGATAGTCATCTGCAGCGGCACGGCGACGGCACCCAGGCGCGTCTTGAGCTGACCCACAACCCAGCGGAAGTCCGCACCGGCGCGATCCATCTTGTTCACAAAGACCATGCGCGGCACTTCGTACTTGTTGGCCTGGCGCCAGACGGTCTCTGTCTGCGGCTGCACGCCGGAAGAGCCGCACAGCACGACCACGGCACCGTCGAGCACCCGCAGTGAGCGCTCGACCTCAATCGTGAAATCCACGTGTCCGGGGGTATCGATGATGTTGATCCGGTGCTGGTCGAACTGCTGGTTCATGCCCTGCCAGAAACAGGTAACCGCGGCGGACGTGATGGTGATACCTCGCTCCTGCTCCTGCTCCATCCAGTCCGTGGTGGCGGCACCATCATGCACTTCGCCGATCTTGTGTGACAGACCGGTGTAAAAAAGGACGCGCTCAGTCGTCGTTGTCTTGCCTGCGTCCACGTGGGCACAGATACCGATATTGCGGTATCTGGCTATCGGCGTTTTACGAGCCACAATAAAATCCCCATTAACTGGTTGAAGGCCGCTTGCTTAGAAACGGTAGTGAGAGAAGGCCTTGTTCGCTTCGGCCATGCGGTGTACGTCCTCGCGCTTGCGCACCGCGTTGCCCTTGCCCTGGGAGGCATCGACGATCTCGCCGGCGAGACGCTGGCGCATGGACTTCTCGCCCCGGTTGCGCGCGTGCTCCACCAGCCAGCGCATGGACAGGGCGGTACGGCGCGCGGGCCGGACTTCCACCGGTACCTGGTAAGTGGCACCACCCACGCGTCGCGACTTGACTTCGACCATTGGTGCGATGTTCTCAAGGGCCTCGTCGAAGGCCTCGATAGGATCCTTGCCGAGGCGCTCCCGGACAATATCCAGCGCACCGTAGACAATGCCCTCGGCAACTGACTTCTTGCCACTGACCATGACGTGATTCATGAATTTTGCCAGCGTGACGTTTCCGAACTTGGGATCCGGCAGCACTTCGCGTTTGGCGACAACTCTTCTTCTTGGCATGTGTTTGCCCTTCTCTCTTCAGGTTACCCGGACACCGACCTGCCACTATCGCGGGTGAGGCAGGGGTCCGGCCTTACTGGTTGAATACAGGCAGCGGGATCGCTGCCGATTGCTTGCCTTACTTGGGACGCTTGGCGCCGTACTTCGAGCGACCGTTGCGACGGTCGGCGACGCCTGAGGTATCCAGGCTGCCGCGCACCGTGTGATAGCGCACGCCAGGAAGGTCCTTGACACGGCCGCCGCGGATAAGCACCACACTGTGCTCCTGCAGGTTGTGCCCTTCACCACCGATGTACGACGACACCTCGTAGCCATTGGTCAGTCGCACACGGCACACCTTGCGCAATGCCGAGTTCGGCTTCTTGGGCGTGGTGGTATAGACGCGCGTACAGACGCCGCGACGCTGGGGGCAGCTCTGGAGCGCCGGTACGTCACTTTTCTCGACCCTGCGCTTTCGGGGCTTGCGCACCAGCTGGTTGATCGTTGCCATTCAGTCAGAACTCCAAAATAAAGTTATCGACCACCATCATGGACGGCCGCCGCCTGGGAAGCTGTGTCACGCGCGCCTGTCGGCAACGCAGAAACAAGATCCCCGTAAATAGAGGAGGCGGCATTCTATAGACGCCTCCAGACCGAGTCAACAGACAAAAGCCGGCCCGTCGCGGCACCCTTGAGCACCCGTGACAGGCCGCGAATCGCCT
>JAWLGG010000021.1:0-14344 GCA_041685155.1 Chromatocurvus sp. | reverse complement strand
TGTGGTGGCGGAGGCGGCGGCGGCATTGTCGGCAATGTCGTCACGGATACCGCCACCGGCGGGGGCGGCGGCGCAACCGGTGCAGGACAGAGCACCACGGGGACCATCGACGGCTTCGGCAGCGTGTTCGTCAACGGGGTGAGGTTCGAGACCGACGACGCAGAAGTCCTCATTGACGGAGAGACACGCACTGAGGACGCCCTCGCCGTCGGCATGGTGGTGACGGTACAGGGCGATATCAACGAGGACGGCACTACCGGAACGGCACAGCGGATTCTGTATGACGACGAGCTGACCGGCCCCATTACCAGCATAGAGCCCGGCGCTGACGGCGACGCCCTCCTGCTGCGGGTCCTGGGCTTCGCGGTCATCGTCGAGCGCACGGGCACACGCTTTGACGATGTCACCTTCGATACGCTGGCTGTGGACGATGTCGTGGAAGTCTCCGGCTTTGTCGGCCAGGGTGACCGCCTGCGCGCCACCCGCATCGAGCGCAAGTCGCGCTTCCAGCCAGGCGTCAGCGAAGTGGAACTCAAGGGCCGCGTCAGCAATCTGGGCGCGACCACTTTTACTCTCGACAGCCTGACCGTGGACTTCAGTAATGCCGATCTGGATGACATCGACGGCGATGCCCTCGAGGAGGACATGTTCGTCGAGGTGGAGGGAACGCTTACCGGCGACACCATCAGAGCCACCGACATCGACCAGGAAGACCGCGCAGGACGGGGCGGGCGCCTCACGGAGGGCGACGAGGTGCGTCTGCAGGGCAGCGTTACCCGCTATGCCAGCGATTCAGACTTCCGCGTCAACGGGGTCACGGTTGATGCATCAGGTGCCACCTTCACCCCGGCCGAACTGACGCTGATTGACGGTGCCGTGGTGCAGATCAACGGCACCTGGAACGGCAGCGTGCTGGTAGCGGACTCTGTAGAGGCGCGCCGTGGACGGATCAAGATCGAGGCGCGCGTCGACAGCGTAAACCCGGATACCGATGAAATCAGGCTGCAACTGTTCTCGGGCTCCGTCGACGTGCGCGTGGACGCGCGCACCAAGCTGGATGACGACACCGATCAGGTCGAGCGCCTGACCTTCGGCGACCTGCGCAGCGGCGACTTTCTCGAGGTCGAGGCCTACCAGCTCGATGGTGCCCTGATCGCAACGCTGATCGATCGTGAGGATCCGGACGACGATGTCATCCGCGCCCCCGTGGAATCCTTCACACCGGGCGCTGACATCACGCTGCTGGGTATTACCTACACCATCGGCAACACCGAGTTCGAGGACGCGAATGACAACAGCCTCAGCGCCGACAGCTTCTTCAGCCAGCTGCAGGTCGGTGATCTGGTGGAAATAGAGGATGACATCACACCCGACGGTGTCGCGGATGAGGTGGAGTTCGAGGACCGGCTGCGCCTCGAGGGCGAACGCGAGTTTGGCTGCGGATTCGACGATGACAGCAGCAGCTGTGACGATGACACCTTCGATGATGACTCCATGGACGATGACTCGGCGGAAGATTCCACCGACGACGGTATCGGGGATGACAGCAGCCCGGACGGAGACTCTGTGGAAGATGAGTCGCTGGAGGACGAATCGCCTGAGGAGGACACATTCGACGACGACTCCGTCGATGACGATGCGACCGGGGACGACTCGCTGGACGACACCACAGACGACGATCTCTGATGTTCGGCTGATGCGTGAACGGATGGAGCTGCCGACGCCTTTGTTCGCACCGAATGTGCTAACGTTCGCCACAGACAGAACGCGGACAACAGCAGTGTGGACATGACAGCGGCGGGCAATCCCGGCAAGCAGGACTCGGCGCTGGATGCCCTGCAGGCAGACATCCAGCAGAAGCACTTCAGCGCCGCACTGCGGCGCAGCACGGCCATGCTCGAGTCCGGCAACGTGACCCCGGCGCTCTGGGCCCTCCGCGGCAAGGCACTGGAAGGCCTGCAGCGCGGCGGGGAGGCGCTGCAGGCCTATCTTGAGGGAGTCGCACAGTTCCCGAAAAGTGCGCGTTTGCACCTCTACGCCGGCCACGCCCACACCCGGGCCGGTGAATCCCGACAGGCGCTGCAGCATTTCCAGGAGGCACTGAGGATCAGCCCCTCCCTGCTGGATGCCTACCGGGGCCTGCTGAACTTCCAGGCCATCCACCCGGACAGCCGCGACTGCGCACGCATTCTGGCGGTGGCGATCAACGAGTCGCGCAGCGCGATGGATCGCGCGCGCGCCTGCTTTCTGCTCGGGCAGATCTCCGTGGACGAGGGGCGGGACGATATCGGCTTCACCTATTACCGGCGCGCCAACCACATCGTTGGACAGGGCTTCTCGGCGACCCAGCGGCAGTTCGTGGTGCCGGCCCGGGCCCTGGCAATACGGCGCCGGCACTTTTCCGACGTCAGCGATACGACACCGCATCATGACGACTGCCCCGCCATCATCATCGCCGGCCTGCCCCGTTCGGGCAAAAGCCTGGTGGAGACCCTGCTTGCCCGTGACCCGGAGCTGCTCGCCGGGGGAGAGCTGGCCTACGTCAGGCGCTTTGTCACGGGACTGGATTCCTCGCAACCCATCGACGACCTGGCCAGGCAGCTGCGCAGTGAGGCACGGCGCGATGCGACAGGTTCCTCACTGGCGAAGCGGTACCGCGACTTTGCGCATCGCGCAAGATCCGATAGCCCGCCACGGCTGGTCATCGACACCTCGCCCGCCAATCTGCGGCGCATCGGCTTCCTGTCCCTGCTGCATCCGGGCGTGCCCGTCATTTTCTGCAGGCGCGATCCGCTGGACCTGGCCGTTGCCCTGTATTTCAAGCACTTCAAGACCGGGCACGGCTACAGCTACAGCCTGGGGGCAATCGGTCGGGCGATCGCCCGCTCCGAACAGCTCATGGCACACTGGCTGCGCGAGCTGCCCAATCCGATGGCCACGGTACACTATGAGGCGCTGACGACGGACCCGGCAGGTACACTACAGCTGCTTGACCGCGAGCTCGGACTCAACCTTCGCTCGGTCGAGCCCGCCATCATCGATAGCGCGCCCGCGGGGAAAGCCGGGTCAGAATGGCGCCTGTTCCCCGCCCGCTCCATCGACGCCCATGGCGCGATACGCCCCGACCTTATCGGTTTCGGCACGCGGTTTTCGACGCACATGCAGGCTGCCCTGGATGCCTACACAGCCGAACAGCAGGCGCAGACCGGACTCCATTGAACACCCGGCACGCACAGCTGACCTTTATGACACCACTGTGACTACCGCGTTAAATCTTCGCGAAGATTTCATGAATTTTCCGTGAAGTCGTATCCGTATGCATTGAGGAGTCGACGCGACCTACCTAGCCTTGCGTCCTTTCCCAATCCTCACGGAGAGCACGATGAACGCGAGAAAACCCCTGTACGCCGCTGTGGCGACCGCTCTGAGTGCAGCCGCCATGACCGGCGCGATGGCCCAGACCTCCACCCAGCAGAGCGACATGCGCATTGAGGAAGTGCTGGTCTACGGGCAGCGTGACATGATGCGCGGCGCAATCGAGCGCCAACGGGACTCTGACCGGATCATGAGCGTGATCACCCGGGACGCGATCGGCAATCTCCCGGACCAGAACGTCGCCGAGTCGGTGCGCAGGCTGCCCGGCGTCAACGTGCTCAACGATCAGGGTGAAGGCCGCTTTATCGCCGTTCGGGGACTGGATCCCAGCCTCAACGCGTCGACGCTCAATGGAGTACGCGTCCCGTCGCCGGAGGCCGACACCCGGGCGGTCGCCCTCGATGTCATCGCATCCGAACTGGTGGAATCCATCGAAGTCGTCAAGACCCTTACGCCGGACATGGATGCCGACACGATCGGCGCGTCGATACAGATCAATACGACACGCGCCTTCGAGGCCGAGGACCAGTTCCTCTCGATCAAGGGTGAGCAGTCCTATAACGATCTGAGCGACGCCTATTCTCCCAAGGGCTCCTTGGAATTCCTCTACCCGATCAACGATCGTCTGGGTATTGCGGGCGGCGTCTCCTACCAGGAGCGTGAGTTCTCGACCGACAACATCGAATCAGAAGGGTGGGATATCACGGATTCAGGCATCCTCTACGCCGATGCCGTGGAATACCGGGACTATGACGTGGTGCGGGAGCGAACCAGCGCATCGCTGAATGTCGACTTCAAGGCCAGTGAAAGCACCACCCTGTATGCGCGGCTGATGTACAGCCTGTTCGAGGATACCGAGTCCCGCCGTCGGCTCGTCCTCGAAATGGACGAGGAGCCCCGAACAGGCAGCGCGACCTCTGCTTCCTTCCTGTCAGAAGACGGCGAGATAGTCGCCGAGCGCGAGCAGAAAGACCGCTACGAGGCGCAGGAAATCCAGACCTATGCCATCGGCGGTGAAACCCGCCTCGGCGGCTGGGAGCTGGACTACAGTGTCAGCTATGCCTATGCCGAGGAACACGAAAAAGACACCTTTGAAACCCTGTTCGGCGCCGGCTTCGAGGACCCTGGCGCGCTGGGTATCGATTTCGACTACAGCGACAACGAACAGCCCGGGTTTGCCATTACACAGGGCGCCGAGGCCTTTTTCGATCCGGCCACCTATGCCTTCGATGTCGTGGAGATTCCGGACGGAAAATCCGAGGACGAGGAAGTCACCTGGCAATTCGACGCGGCGCGCAATATACAGATGGACGGCGGCACACTGCAGCTCAAGTTCGGCAGCAAGCTGCGTCAGCGGACCAAGGAAAGCAGCGTCTCACTGCAGGTCTTCGACGATTTCGACGGCGATTTCAGCCTGGCGGACGTCACCGGCAGGCAGAGTTTCGGCCTCGCCGACATCGAGCCCGTGCCCAGTCTGGACGCGGTTCGCAATTTCAATATCGGCAACCTCGATCGCTTTGTCCTCAACGACTTCGACACCAGGCTGGAGTCCAATATCGAGAACTTCACCGTGGACGAGGATATTCTGGCCGGCTATCTCATGGCCCGCTGGGAAGCGGGGCCGCTGACGGTGATTGGCGGTGTGCGGGTCGAGCGCACGGATAATACCGTCCGCGCCAACCTCACGGAGATTCTCGAGGAAGGCAGCGTTGTCGACGGCGCAGTGCTTGAGGAGGACCAGGCCCGTTTTACGCCCAGCGAGCGGGACAACAGCTACACCGACTGGCTGCCAAGCCTGAGCGCGCGCTACAACCTGCGCGACGACATCGTGCTCAGGGCGGGCTTCTTCAATAGCCTGGTCCGTCCCGGCCCGGAGCAGCTAGCGCCCATCTTCATTATCGAGGAGTCCGAGGGGGGTGATCGCGAGGGGGAGTTCGGCAATCCGGACCTTAAACCCTACAAGGCCTTCAACGTGGACGCGAGTGTCGAATGGTACTTCACCGACACCGCGGTACTGTCCGGTGGACTGTTCTACAAGGAAATCGACGATTTCATCGTCAACCGCCGCTTCGAGGGCGACGAGCCGCCTTTCAACGGCGTGTACAACGGCATTCCCTTTGACGAGGGGGTGATCCCCCTGAACGGCGACGAAGCCACGGTACAGGGCTTCGAATTCAACTACCAGCACGCACTGACGCACCTGCCGAGGCCATTCAACGGCGTGCTGCTGGGCCTGAACTACACCTACACGGATGCCGAGGGTGACATTGGTGATCGGACGATTCCCCTGCCGGCTGCTGCGGAACAGACCTACAATGCCGTGCTCGGCTACGAGTCGGGACCCCTGAGTATCCGTCTGACAGCGGCCTACCGGGATGAGTATCTCGATGAGCTGGAGGGCTCGCCGGAGGAAGACCGTTACGTGCGGGATCACCTGCAGGTGGATCTGACGGCGAACTACGACATTACCGACAACGTCAAGGTCTACACGCAGTTCCTCAACCTGACCGACGAGCCCTTCGTCGCCTTCCAGCGAGGACCGGGAGCCAACAGGCTGCTACAGTACGAGGAGTACTCCTGGACGGCGCGACTTGGCATTCAGGTGCGTCTGTAACGCCGGTCAATCGCCCGCCTGCTGGCCCGGTGCCTGTACCGGGCCAGCCCAATCCATGGGAACAAGCGACACTTCAATGCCAGACTCATTCATTCGACTCGCCGCCGCAGGACTCCTGACCGCCGCAATGACGGTCGCGCACTCCCTCTCCATGGCATCTACGCCGAACCCTCATGCGGCACTGGAACGCAGCGTGTCCGGCGTCATACAGCGCATGCAGCAGACGCTGACCGCCGAGGAGCGGCTTGCGCTGACACCGCAGTCCGCCGCGGATTTCCTGACCGCCGAGGAGCGAGATCTGTTCGCGACCGCCTTCGCGCGATTCCGCGTGTCTGAGCCGGTAACAGTGTATGTGGCTTTTGAGTCGGCGGCGGGCGAGACGCCATTCTGGTTGCCCGACCGCGGCTTCGAGCGACGCCCGGATCTCGATTTTCTCGTCGACGGCGAGGACGACTACGCGACCTGGTCGAGGCAGTTTCCCGCGGGCGAAATCGCACTCGGCATACCCGGCTTCAGCGGTGAGATGAAGCCATACCTGGTATTCGTCGCGACCGACAAAGATACCGCAGCGCAACCGGAACCGCTGGTGCCCGGGGTGGACGTGGTGGCGGCCGTTCCCGGGCAGGAGGCCTTTCTCGACGACGATGACGCCCTGACCACGCTCCCCGATGCCCTGCAGGGGCTGCCGATGCTTCGCTCCTACGAAAAGTGGGAGTTCGTATCGCGACTGGTGGGACACTTCCGGGCGACCAGCTACCCCTCCGCCGGGGAGCCGGACCACGTACAGCTGACCTGGGAAGGGAATCCGGCGACCAGCGTCACGGTACAGTGGCGTACCCGCGGCGAAGCTGCGGATGGCCGGCTCTGGCTCGCACGCAAGGATGATCTGGTGCCCGCGCACCGGGACCGCACGCGGGTTGTCGATGCGGAGCCGGTTCACCTGCGCACACCCCAGATCGTCAACGACCCGTCGATCACCCTGCACCGGGCCAGGCTGGAGCAGCTCGAGCCCGCGACCGACTACGTCTACGCGGTCAGCAGCGGCGATGGGCAGGGCTGGAGTGACCTGCACAGCTTTCGCACAGCGGCGCAGCGCGGTGACGAGCCATACAGCTTTGTCTACCTCGGCGATCCGCAGAACGGACTCGATCGCTGGGGGGAACTGATCCGACAGTCGGACCACCGCTTCCCGGATACCCGGTTCTTCATGATTGCCGGTGACCTTATCGACAAGGGTACGCAGCGCGACAACTGGGACCAGTTCTTTGCCGAGAGCAGCCCCGTTTTCGAGCGCCGCCCCGTTGTGCCGGCCATTGGCAATCACGACAGCCACGGAGGCCACCCCACCCTGTATCTGCAGCAGTTTGCCCTGCCGGACAATGGCTCGGGCGCACTCGACCCGGGTCGCACCTACCATGTGACCTACCAGGATCTGCTGGTCGTCGTCATGGATTCGAACTACGACCTGATAGATCCGCAAACGCAGACGGAATGGCTGGACCGTGTTCTGGGCGACAGCGACGCCCGCTGGAAGACCGTGATCTATCACCACCCGCTCTATGCATCCCACCCCGAGCGCGACAACGCGCCACTGCGCGAGGCCTGGCTGCCCATCTTCGACCGCCACGGCGTGGACATCGCCTTCCAGGGACACGACCACGCCTACATGCGGACACGACCCCTGCGCAATGGCGAGCCGGTCGCCGACGGCGAGCAGGGCACCATCTACCTGGTCGCGGTGTCTGGCACCAAGATGTACGAGCAGCAACTGCCCGACTTCGCTGCCTTCGGCACGACGGAAACGCGCACCTTCCAGTTGATCGAAGTGGATCCCGAACAGGGCACGCTGCATTACCGCGCCATCGCCGAGTCGGGCGATGTCATCGACGAGTTCACCCTGGCAAAACCCTGAAGCGGCCCTCGCCTGTCGCGCAACATCACTGCTATGCTCGGCGCATTACCATGCCCGACAACAGGGTGCCCGCATGCGCACGCCCCTTGCTTCCGACTTCGACCGCTGGATACGCAGCGACTTCCGCGCGATGAACACGGCGCTGGAGGAGATGTACTTCGCACAGGAAGATCGCGACAACGTGGAGGGCATCGGCGACGGAATCAAGCAACAGCTGCTTGCGGAAGGTCGCGACCATATCGGTCGGCTGCTCAAGGAGGGCAACACGGACGAGGGCTTTGACCAGGGTTTCGAGCTCCTCGGCGACGTGGGTTTCTATATGGCGGCCTGCCGCCGCCACGGCATGACCGACCCCGCCCGGGAAACGAGCTCACCCCTGACCGAGGCCTCCGCCCTGGCAATGCAGCTGGGGGCATCCCTGGGTGCCGTGCCCCGCTTCGCGTCCAGCCACCTCGAAACCCACAACCTCGCCATCAACGGTGACTACAAGACGTTTACCGCACTCGCCGATGAACGGGTTTTCCTCGACTACAACACGCGCGGAGTGTTCGGCTATATCCGCGCTGCCGAGGCCCTGCTGCACACCCTGCCCCTGGGCATCTCCCACCCCGTGACCCACGACCTGCTGGGCGTCGCCCGGGCCGCACTGCAGGATGTGCGCACCTCCAATGGCGAGCTGTTCGCCGCCCTCGACATGCAGCGATTCTTTTTCTGCATCCGCCCCTACTACAAGCCGCACAGGGTTGGCCTGCGCGAGTACCGGGGCGCAAACGCAGGGGACTTCGCCGGCATCAACGTGATCGACCTGCTGCTGGGCCTGTGCCGCGCCGACGACCCCTATTATTCCCAGCTGCTCGTCGACAAGTTCCTGTTCATGCGACCGCAGGACCAGCTGCTGCTGCGCGACTGCATGCGCCGCAAGAGTCTGCTCAACAGCTTCCTGGAGGAACTTGGCCCCCACGGCAATGAAGCCTGGTTCCAGCGCAATCTACAGGCCTTCCTCGCGGTCTGCGACGAGCACGGGAGGGTGGCGCGACAGCACCATGAACAGCTGGTGGAGGAATTCATCGTGCGGCCCGCCGCGGAGGCGGGCCTCGAGGAGAAAGCCGACCTGAGCGCCAGCGGGCCGCCGCTGCCGGTGTTGCTCAAGGGCCTGAAGACCCTGTGCGACCTGCGCTGCGCCGCGGCGAGGGACGACATTCCCTCACGCTATCGCGATATCGACCGGCTGCGGGCGGCTATCCACCGATAGCGATCCCCCCGGCAAGGCTGAACAACACGACCAGCCAGGCCGGTAACTTCCAGACGCTGAGCAGCAGAAAACCCGCAAGCGCAAGGACAAGGCTTCCTGGCCCGACCACAGCGCTGGTCCAGACAGGCTGATACAGGGCCGCCGCAAGAATCCCCACCACCGCCGCAGTGGCCCCGCGCATCAGCGCCTGCAGGCTCTCCCGCTTCCGCAGTGCCTGCCACCAGGGCAGCGCGGCGACAAGCAGCAGCAGGCCGGGCAGAAAGATCATGACCAGCGCCAGCAGCGCACCGAACCAGGCTGAGCCAGGCGGCGCGATCACCGCCCCGATATAGGCGGCAAAGGTGAACAACGGCCCAGGCACCGCCTGCGCCGCGCCGTAGCCTTTGAGAAAGGCATCCGCCGACACCTGGCCGGACTGCACGAACTCGCCTTCCAGCAGCGGCAGCACCACATGCCCGCCGCCGAACACCAGCGCCCCGGCTCGGTAGAAGCCGTCCAGCAATGTGCTGACCGCAGACGGCGCACCCCAGGCCAGCAGGGGAAACAGCGCCAGCAATACCAGGCAGAAGAGGAAGGCGAGCATGCCCGCGAACCGGCTCACGGGCATGGCAGGACCCGCAACAGGGTCGCCCCCTCCGGCATTGTCAGCGGCACCGGCCCGGCGCAGCAACAACCCGCCCAGGGCACCCAGCGCAATGGCCAGCACCTGCCCGCCGGGACCAGACACGACCAGCACTGCGCCAAGCGCACACAGTGCGATAGCGACGCGTTGCCAGTCGGGACAGAACTGCCGCGCCATGCCCCACACCGCGTGCGCGACGACGGCGACCGCAACAATCTTCAGCCCCGCCAGCGCCCCCCGGGCCACGGCGCCATCCAGTGCACCGACCCCCAGTGCAAACAGGGCCATTGCGATCGCCGACGGCAGGGTAAACGCCAGCCATGCCGCACCGGCGCCGCGCGCGCCCGCGCGCATCAACCCGAGGGCAAACCCGACCTGGCTGCTGGCCGGCCCCGGCAGAAACTGGCACAGCGCCACAAGATCCGCGTAGTCGCGTTCCGACAACCAGCCGCGCCGGAGGACAAATTCATGACGGAAATACCCGAGGTGGGCGATGGGGCCGCCAAAGGAGGTCAGCCCGAGGAGGAGAAAAGCCCGGAACACCTCCCCCGGAGAACCTGGGGGTACCCGGTCATCGCCGCCTGATGCCGCCCTCACTCCGTATCCGGAGCGGAAAAGTGTTCGGGCACCTCGCCCGTCAGGGCTTCGAGGAAGCCAACCAGCTCCCGTACCGCAGCCGCATCCAGTTCCTGCCCCAGCTGGACCTTCGCCATGACTCGCACGGCGTCGTCCAGGCTGGACACGGACGCATCGTGAAAGTAGGGCGCCGTCTCGGCGATATTGCGCAGCGACGCCACGCGAAAGACATGCCGGTCCGACTCGCTTCCGGTGCCCGCCATGAGTCCATCGTGCGGCTCTTCGGAACCGGTGTGTTCCCAATAATCCGCGACCACACCGAACTTCCGCAGGGAGTCAGCGCCGAGCAGCCGGCCACCGTGGCACCCCGCACACCCCGTCTCGATGAAACGCGCGAGTCCCGCCAGCTGTACGTCCGTCAGGGCCGCATCGTCACCGCGCAGCCAGTCATCGAAGGCTGCCGGCGTGCGCAGGCTTCGCTGGTAGGCCTCCAGCGCCTGCCCGTAGTGATCGGCGGTGAGCGGGCGCTCTGCATCCGGGAAAGCCGCAGTAAAGCGCGGTGCGTAATCGAGGCCGGCCAGCTTCTCAAGCAGATCCTGTGGCCTATCGAAGCCCATGGAACCGGTAATCGATCCGATCGCCTGCGCCCTGCCGGACTCCCGGTCCGCGAGCCAGCGCAGCCCGGCGCCGGCGGTCTGTGTGTTGAAGACGGTCATGGAGTGGAACCCGGTCATGTCGCCCCGCGCGGTCGTTGAGCGCGGTCGACGGTCCGACCCATGGTCCTCGATCAGGTGACAGCTGGCGCAGGCGGTGTCGCCATTTGAGGACAGCCGCTTGTCCCAGAACAGTGCGCGGCCCAGGACGACCTGCGGGTGGGTGCGTTCGGCGTCGGTGACGGGGGATATGGCGGCAAAGTGCGTCTGCGCGCGGCTGCGCAGATCGCTGTCATCGGCCTGGACCGGGGCAATCGGACCGTGAAACAGGAGAGCGCTCGTGACAAGGGCAGCATACTGCGCTGCGCGTGTGACTGACATGCCCATGCTTCCCTCCACCGGCACCGACGCTCTGCTTAAACCCGTTAACGGTACACGGACTGCCATGACTCCGACAATGTGCATCGGCGCGCACGAACGAGACTCGCGACCCGCAAGGACCGCAGGCCGCTCACAAATCACACATGCGCAGGGCGGGAAGTGCGCCGCTCACCGCGGATCAGTCGTCGAGACCGCTGCGACCCGCTTCACGGATGATGGGCTGGTACTCGGCGAAGGCGGGGCCCTCCGCGGTGGCGCCTACCGTGATGCCGGCATCGGTGGTAAGCGTGTGCCCCGTGGTGTAGCCCGACTCATCACTGGCCAGCCAGAGCGCGGCGTTGGCCACATCGATGGCCAGACCGGGTCGATCGCGCAGGGGTGACATTTTCGCCAGTTCCCGCTCGGCACCAGCGATATCCGAGGGGTCGCCGGTCAGCACGCTGGCCACCATGGGTGTTGCCATGCTCGCAGCGGCGATGCAGTTTACCCGGACACCGCTGCGCGCAAGCTCCGTGGCGACGCTCTTGGTCAGCCCCACCACGCCGTGCTTGGCCGCGGTGTAGGCATGCGGGCCAAGACCCCCGAGGATGCCAGCGGTGCTGGCCATGCTGATGATGGAGCCGCTGCCCTGCGCTGCCATGACCCGCGCCGCGTGCTTCATGAGATAGAACGTGCCATTGAGCAGCACGTCGATGCTGAAGCGCCACTCCGCGCCGGGGGTCGTGGCGACGGGCCCGACCGACCCGACGATACCGGCGCAGTGGAACACCACGTCGAGACTGCCGAAGCGCTCGACCGCCGCATCCACGGCGGCCGCGACATCCTCCTCCTTTGTCACATCACAATCGCGGTAGAAGCCCGACTCTCCCAGTTCCCGGGCGAGGGTCTCGCCGGCCTGTCGCTGGATGTCCACAATGGCGACGCGCGCGCCCTCGCGGACAAAGAGTTCCGCCGCTGCCGCGCCGATGCCGCTGGCACCGCCGGTGATCAATGCCGTCCTGCCTTCCAGACGCATGCTCTCTCCCTGTTGTTGGCTGTCCGGCCGCGGCCGGCGGTCACTGACCTCTATAAATAAAATCCTGCGGATGCCGCTGGCCGACCACGGACTCCGGCAGGTCTGCCAGACCCTGGCTGCAGGCCGGCTCCAGCCGCATCCAGTCGGTAAGGCCTGTGCGCTCCGCGATCTTCCAGCGGCCGTCCCGGTACTCAAACCGATCCACATAGCGCCCGCCGACAAAATAGTCCATTTCGCAGTCATACGCATTCGGACCAGCCAGTGGGTCGCTGCTGGCGCGCATGAGATGGTAGGCGGTGAAGTAGCTCTCGACCCGGGCCACCTCATCGCCGTCGAACTCGATCAGCGTATTGCCCAGCTGATGGTGTGTGCGCCTGAACGTGCCCAGCAGGCCGAGGGCGAAGGTGACGAAATCGCCGGGGTCCTCCGCGCTGCCGGACAGGGACGGATCAGAGGACGGACCCTCGTAGAAATGGTTGTGCCGCGAACCCGGATGAAAGACGCTGCGCAGCAGGGTCTCATCCAGTCGGTCTATGGCGCGGGCATAGCGATGGATGACGTCCCTGATGGCCTCGCGCGCCATCAGTTCCTCAACGTTCGTCACCGACTACACTCCTTCTGCTGCATCGCCTGCGACCTCAGTTATTGAGGTTGTAGACGACTTCCAGGCCGTAGGTCCTGGGCCGGCGCGTGGAGGCATATGACCAGAGTCCTGCCACCTCGTAGCCGTGAGTATAGGTATCCTCGTCGGTCAGGTTGCGACCGAACAGGCTGAACTGCAGGTCACCCACGGCGTAGTTGACCGACGCATCCAACAGCCCCTGGGAGTCATTCTCCGTTTCAGGATTGTTTGTCGCGGTGGTGAAGTGATCTCCGATATAGCGATAAGACCCACGCACCCAGGCGCTGCCACCGGCGACGTCCCATTCATAGGTCGCATCCAGCGTTCCGGTAAACTCCGGCGCGCGCCGGAACTCCAGATTGCTCAGATCCACCACCGACCCCTCGACGTCCGTATACAAGAAATCGTCATACTCCGAATCGAGATAACCGAGGTTGGCACGCAGGCTGAGGTTCTCGGTGACATAAGCCTGCACGTCCAGCTCTATACCCTGAATCGTTGCCGACGACGGGTTGATGACGACCGTTTTCTGCCCGGTGTCCGTCTGGTCCGACGGCAACTGCAGCTCCTCCTGCTTGTCCTGGTAATCCATGGAGAAGACCGTGGCGTTGACTCGGACACGATTGTCCAGCCACTCGGACTTCATACCCAGCTCGAAGTTGTCGACGGTTTCCGGTGCGTAGGGCTGGATGGCCTCCTCGAGGCTGGCGACGCGGCCATTGAAGCCGCCGGCGCGATACCCCACGGAGTAGGTGGCGAAAAACATGATGTTATCGCTGTAGTTGTACTTGAGGCCCACGCGAGGTGTGAACTCATCCCACTTCTCGCTCGGGTGTTCCGTGCGGCCCTGCGACAGGGTATTGACCTCACCGAACTGGGCGGAGGTTTTCTCATCTTCCGTGTAGCGTCCGCCGAAGGTGAGCGTCCAGTCATCACTGAAGCGCCAGTCCGCTTCGAAGAAGGCCGCAATGGACTCAGTGGTCTGATTGGTGGTCTGTGGAATGTCGAGTACCAGCCCGGGCACCGCAAAGCCGATATAGCTGCGCATGCGGCTCTCGTATTCGGAATCCCAGTAGAACAGGCCGGCAACCGCGGTCAGGGCGCCGGCATTGTCCCAGGTGAAACGCAGCTCATGGCTGTCCTGCTCCCATTCGCCGGGGCGCTGGGTGTGATACAGAAGCTCCGGTGTACCGTCCCAGTCCTGCAGGGAGTCCTCGTCGGACTCCCAGCGCCCGTAGATGTAGTCGAGGCTCAGCGCGTCATTGATGGCCCAGCGGGCTTCGACAATGTGCGTTTCCGAATCAAAGAAGGCATCCATGAAG
>JAWLGG010000400.1:0-3479 GCA_041685155.1 Chromatocurvus sp. | reverse complement strand
CGACGCCCTCTTCCTTCGCCGGCTGGTCGGCGAAGGCCGGGGCGACCACCAGCACGTCGTGACCGGCGCGCCGGTACTCCTCGCGGAAGGCCGCTACCGAGCGCGCGACACCCCCACGTGCGGGGCATAAGTGTTGCCGATCAGTACAATTCTCACGCGGGCGCCTCGCCGGTAGCGGCCGGCTCCAGCAGCCGGTGATCGTGACCGCTGTCGACCACGCGATAACCCGGCAGCGCCGCCTCTATACGCGGTGCTGCCGCGTGCCAGACGGCATTCCAGGACAACATGAACTGACCATCGTCGGCGGGCTCGAGACGGACGCTAAGGGCACCGAATGCCGTTGGCGCGGGGCCGAATGACAGAACCTCACCGCTTGCCAGCCAGCGCGCCGGGATGCCCGATGCGAGAACAAGACAGTCACCCTCCTCGCGCAGAAAACAATTGCGCAGCATGAGGACCCACTCCGCGGACGCCCAGACGTGGTGTCCATCACCCATGCAGCCACCGCCTGTCTGCGGGTGAATGGCCTCGGGCCACTGCCCGGTCGGGCTCGCCAGGCGTGCCACGGCATCCATGAGCTCAATATAGCGCGGATCGCCGGCGCGCAGCAGCACCTGGGCCACCTGCAGCGTCAGGTAGGCATTCTGTCCGGAATGGATCATGTCCTGGAAGAAGGCATCGTCCACGAAACAGTGATCCAGCAGATACTCCACGCAGTCCGTGAGCCGCGGGTCCCGCGCCTCCTGCTGCTGCAGCGGGTAACCCGCGACAATCGAGCCGATCGCACCGGCATCCAGGCGCCGGTAGGGCGCCGCTGGCATGGCGGGGCGACCCAGGCGCTGCGCGCAGCTGGCGAGACTCCGCTCGATAGCGCCGTGCAGGCGCCCGGCGCTGTCCCGACAGCGCCGGGCGGCAGTGGCATCGCTGTCCTCCAGCATGGCGGCTGCCGCCCGCAGTCCCGCCACGCTCCAGAAGTCGTCCCAGTAGTAATAGTCATTCGGGCCGAGATGTTCCGCGCTGAAGCCGGCGGGCAGAAGCCCGGCATGGGGCGTCTGCGGTGACTCCGGCAGGCACTTGCGGCTGATCCAGCGCGCCGCGCGGTCGATCGGGTCGTGCCAGCCGGCGGGCAGCGGCTCTCCGCAGAAACGGCGGTAGCGATCCAGCAGCCAGAGTACCTCGCCATTTGAATCCCACTCCCCCTCCTGCGAGCGAAAATAGCCAAGCGCTGTCTGTCGACCAAAGAAGCGATCAATGGCCCGGCGCGCTCGGTCCGTGAGGCCCACGCTCAGCAGCGCGTTGATGATGAACACCGCGTCGCGGAACCAGAAGCGCTTGTAGGTATAGGGGCCCGGATAGGCGTCGTCCGGACTGTGCAGGATGAGCGAGGTCACCGCGGCATCATAAAGAAAACGGTAGTGGGGATCCGGACACTCGAGACGGCAGGCACTGTCGCGTTCCTGCGACCAGGCCCCTGCGGCCGGTAAGCCGATACCGGCATCATCGAGGGGTATCCGCGCCCCGACCTCTGCCTCGGCCACGAAATCCCAGCTGGCGGCGGCGGAGGCCAGGCCGATCGGACATTGGACCTGCGCGCCCTGCTCTCCCCCAGGCAGCTTGAACAGAACATCCCCCTCGCGATAGGTCGAACCATGGTGGCGGTCGGGGGGCCGGTCGAGATGCACCGAGGCCGCCCCATCAATACGCCAGTGCGTCCCGCCATCCTCCAGCGCCACATCGCTGACAAAGCTGACGCCCTCGGGGTTCTGCGGGCGGACACCGAGTACCAGGCTGGCGCGACCACCGCGCCGGTCACATGGCGTGGCAGTCAGGCGACAGACGGGTTGGCCCGACTCCATGATCACCGTCGCGCGGCAGGTCAGCGCAAGTTCCTCGTGCTCACTGTGCGTGACCACGGTGACGCCACCATCGAGGTCATAGGTCTGGCTGCAGTGGCTGGCCCGGGACGGAAACAGGCGGCGCCCGTCTTCCGCAAGCACCCATGCATCCAGGGACCAGCCATCGAGGAAGGGCGTCAGCAGGCCCCGGGGATCGACGATCGGCAGCCCCTGCAGGTCCGGATGACCAATCGCGGTCCAGTTGCGGTGCGTCAGATTGACGTGGGTGACCGAGAAAGCCCGCGGCAGGAAGGAGCGGTCCCTGGGGTCGTACTGGCGCTCCACCCAGTAGGGCCATACCCAGTCCAGATTGTGCTGGATGACCTTGCTGTTGATCAGCCCGCGGGCATGAAACACGACGCCCGCGCGCAGCAGCTCGATCGGCTCCCCCACCTCCGAGGGCTGGGCCAGCCCCCGCAAGCGCCCGAGAATCTCCACCGGGTCGAGAAAGCCCTGCGAGGTTGCCGCCTTGCGGATCACCCAGCGCAGGGGCAGCCAGCTCCACCACTTCACTTGCGTTCCTCCTTCACGCCTGCGTCATGCGCCTCAAGCGCGCTCGCGTCGTATCGGGCGAGGGCGCGCCGCGCGAGCCGATTCAGGTAGATCACGGCAACGACGGTCGCCGCAAAACCGATGCCATAAATGGTCCATTCGACCGGAGTGCGGCCATAGCTCCTGGCGTCAAGCGTGACAAGGTCGGCCGCCAGCGAGCCGAGATACACGTTATGCAGGGAGAACGGCACCAGGCCGATCAGGGTGCCCAGCGCATAGCCGCGAAAGCGAAAGCCGGTCAGGCCGAAGTAGTAGTTGGACAGCTTGCCGGGGAAAAACGGGATCAGGCGCGTCAGCAGCACAACCTGAAAATCATGCCGCTCCATCTCGCACGTCACGGAATAGAAACGCGCGTGCCGGCGAATCCAGGCGCGCAGACGCTCTCCCGCACAGTAGCGGGACAGCAGGAAAGCGAGACATGCACCGATGGTTGTGCCGAGGACGACGTAGGCCGTGCCCTCAAGCACGCCGAAGACAAAGCCCGCGCCCGTCGTGAGCAGGACACCCGGCAGCAACAGGACAACCGCGCCCGCCATGATCAGCACGAACCAGACGACAGACAGAACGCCCTGACCGTCAATCCAGCGCAGAACCTGCAGCAGCTGCTCGTCAACATCAAACCAGACAAGCACTGCAACAAGCGCGGCAACCGCAAGCGCGGAAGCTGCTATGGCGGTAACGGGTGATTGCATAACGTTTTACGGTAACACAGGCAGGGGGGCGCCCGGCAAACCGGCGCGACGCAGGCGCGCTGGCACACAGCAGCCCTGCAGGATCCGTGATACGGTGGTCGGTCATGTTTTTTGACGCCAGCCGGCTGTCGCGTAACGGTAACGACCGTCGGCTGACTCCCCGGAGTTCATCGCCATGCGCATTTTCGCCAACCCCGTCGGAGCCGGCGCGCTCTGGTTCGACAATCTGGCGACCGCCGACGGCACACCCGTCGCCTACGACCCCCAGGCACGAAGCTTTCTGCCGACACCGCCCTTCTGCGCAAATCGCCAGAGAATCAACTGCAACTGGATTGCACCG
>JAWLGG010000399.1:0-3480 GCA_041685155.1 Chromatocurvus sp. | reverse complement strand
GTCGGGGCAGTAGAGCAGGTTCTCGACCCGGACCTTGTTGCACCCCGGGCGCTTGTACAGCTTGCGCTGGAACTCGGCCACGTTGCGGGCCATCTGCGCGGGAACGCGCTTGACCGTATCGTCGTAGCGCTTGACCAGCCCCTCGGGCGTCTCCTCCAGCACCCCACTCTTCTGCTCGATCAGCAGCAGGTCGCCGGTCTGGTTGACCACCACAAAGTCGATCTCGCCGTAGATCGAGAACCCCCTCCGCGACCCGATGTTCGTCCAGTGCACGGCGTGGTACACGCGGTAGGTTTCAGGCAGTTCGTTCGCCAGCACCGCCAGCGTCTCGATCTCGCGCTGCGCGCCGCCGGTGACCACAAGTTCGCGCCAGCCGTCGGGGATGATTTTTGCCATAGTTCCGGTCCGTCTTGGGCCGGTCCTCAGCTTACCCTGAAACCGCACCGGCGCTCGGATGCACCCCCGCGCGATCACCACACGAGGACATGGTCTTCGTCCAGCGGCATCAGCGCCTTTGGTTCACTGGATCGATCACATGAACCCGCAGTTGGTTGAAGGCCGGGATGCCACTCCGACGGTGCTATTCTCAAACTGCACCCGAAAACAGCTCGAAACTCGCGATGGAACCGGTCGTCGTCATCGACTTTGAAACCACTGGCCTGTCACCGGACCACGGTGCGCGAGCCACGGAAATCGCCGCCGTGCTGGTACATGACGGTGCGATTGTCGACCAATACCAGAGCCTGATGAATGCGGGCCAGCGGATTCCCGCGTTCATTCAGAGCCTGACCGGAATCACCAACCGCATGATTCGAACAGCGCCGCCCGCCGCCCAGGTGATGGCCGAGGTGGCGGATTTCGTCGGTGACCACCCCCTTGTGGCCCACAACGCGTCGTTCGATCGGAAGTTCTGGCAGGCGGAACTCGGGCGCATCGGTCACCACACCATGAATTCATTCGTGTGCTCGATGCTGGTCGCACGCAGGGTCCTTCCGGAAGCCCCCAACCACAAGCTCGGGACCCTGGTTACCTACGCCGGGCTGCCGGTGGGTGGCCGATACCACCGTGCGCTGGCGGATGCCGAGATGGCCGCTCACCTCACGCTCTTCCTGGAACGCACGCTCGTGGAGCAGTTCCGCCTGGGATCCGTATCGTACGCACTGCTCCAGCAGATTCAGCGCGCTTCACGGGCTCGGATCTCCGAGTGCATACAGGCACATTCATGAGATCGGCAATGCTCGCCGTTGGCTGCAGTCGAAGGGATCACGCTGTTGCCACTTCATGGTGCCGTTCATTGCAGTCCTGCCGTCGGCCCCAATCCGCTGCCGGCGGGTTGTTCTTCTGATGTTTCTCCCGGGCCCCCGTACCAAGGACGATAGGGCGTGAGATTCTCCCTGGCTGCCGAACTTCAGAACCGTCTGATCGCGAGTCCGCCACCGGGATGGACCGCAAGGCGCGAGGTTCCACTTCTGGAATCGGGTGCCACGCGCATCCTCGGCTACCGGCCCGCAGTGGACTTGCTCCTGGAGTCGCAGCAAACGGACGAGCGGCTCTGGCTGGAACTGGAGATCAGTCGCGCAGATCCCGTGGCCAATCACGCGAAGTTCGCGTCGGCCCACCTGATGCAGCCGTTATCCGAACGGGACACGTTCGTCTCGCTCGTCTCGAACCACGTCGCTCCCGGCCGCGCGAACCTGGCCGCTCATGCGATCTACCTACTCCGCATCGCCGGCCTGAAGGCGTTCCAGATTCCGCTGCTACCCGAACTGAATGCGAAGACAGTCATGGCCTTGAACCAGGGCAAGGCATCCCTCGAGCACCTCCCGGATCTCGACATCCTTGAAATCGTCGACCTCACGCGACCCATCGCACCCGTCGACGCCGGCCGGATCTATTACGCGACCAACGCACTGGAAGTGCTGCTCAACCTGCAGCAATGGAACCGAGACATGGGTCACATGCACTGCCGCCATGCTTGGGGCCGGCGACGTATGCGTTATCTCGTCGCCCACCCTGCCAGCGGTCTTTTTGCTCCATCCAAGTTCTGCGCCTACACCAGGATGCCTTCACTGGCCGACCGCCCCGGTTTCCAGACACCCGCAATGACCGTCCCGGCTTACACGCGGATCGAGCCCCAAACCGGTATCTTCGACGGCCAGAAAGCCCGGCTGCGCCTGGAGCGTCTCGGCTTTCACCGGATGCGGCTATCTGCCAGCACCCCCTCTATGAGAAAGACTTTCGAATCCTGGCTCGAGATTCACCGCGACCAGGTGAGCGTCGACGTAGATACCTGCGAATTGCTGGTAGCTGGCGGATGACACCTCGAATGTCCCGGCGCGGCTTGTTCACAACTGATCCATGTTCGCTAACGCCCTTGCCGCTCATGTTGCGCCCGGCGCGTTCGGAGATTCGGGCCTGATTCAGGTGAAGCCGGGTTCGCGACCGTTGCCTGCGGATCGTTCAGATAGGCGCCGAGGTGTTCCGGGTTGTTGGCAAGGCTCTCGAGAACACGTGCGGCGACCTCCCCTTTGAGGCCGACCAGCCCACAGGAAAAGGTCGTCGCCTCTGCGTTGGACAGAACCACTGGGTGCAGATTGGGAATCCTGGGGAGGCGATGCGCAGCATGCTTTCCGCACAGGAACACCGTCGGTCCCCCGAGTCGTATATGCTCGTCCAGCGCGCAAGCACGCAGGTAATCGCTGCCAAGGAGCACGATGCAGAGGTCGCAGGGTTCCGCCAACGCAGCACGAATCGCGGCGGGAATACCCAGCGTCTGCGCCCATTCGTCAATCTCTTTGCGGCGCATCCCATTAAAGGTGGCCTCGTACGGGGCTAACCTCTGATGGGCGGCAACGAGCCCGTAACCGGCCGACAGTATGCGCAAATCGACCTCGATGTCGGTTGCCCTCCTCGCTGCACCGACCCCGCGCATCAGGCGCTGGTGCTGCAAACCCGTGTACAGTTCCTCGGCAGGGGCGAGGAGATCACCGAGAGCGGCCGCCCGCGCACGAACACGTGCGTCACCCCGCCGAAAATCCTTCAGTGTGAGCTGGTCGGAACTCGATACCGACTTCTCGCCAGTGCAGGAGGTAATCACGCGGGTCCGCATTGGTTCTGCCGCTTGTGTCTTCGTAATTCGATGCATTCCGTTCATCCGCGTGGTTGTGGCGCACCCCTTGAGGCGGGCCGCGCACCTTATGGAGCCAGCATGAGGTCACCATCGCGAGACACACCGCTCGCCCATGCGAAGCCTCGCGCGGAAACCGACCCGCCGAGGGCAGGGCTTTGCGTCGGGCTGCACCCAATGGCGGGCAATCAGAACCGGCTCAACCAGTCCTCGAATGCGGCGCTGACTTTCCCGGCCTTTGGCCGGACTGTGAGAAGTTGCGGCTGGTTGTCCTTGGCTTGTTGCGGATCCAGGCGATCCCAGAGCTCCGGAGGGAAACAGTGGGAATCCCGCTTGTATCCGGTAAAAAATAC
>JAWLGG010000398.1:0-3484 GCA_041685155.1 Chromatocurvus sp. | reverse complement strand
ACGCAGTCACCGAGGCGCTGTCGCAGTCCGTCATCAGTCCGGTGTGCCTGGTTCATGGCGATCTTCCTCGTCGGTTGTGACGGCCATCCGGTCAGCCGGCCGCGCAGCAGGTGCATAAGATATATTGTTATATCATTACGGCTTTTTTACTGCAAATTTCGGCATATGCGGCATGCGGGTGACGCGGATTCAGCGTGCGCGCAATGCCGTGGCATTGGCGTCCGCCGAGGCAGCACTGCGCACCATAAGCCAGCTGATGAAGGTCAGGCTGGACGCAACGCCGATAATACCGGCGATCGGCGCGAAGTCGCCAGTGAAAACCGCACCGGACCACACCGTGAACGACGTGCCGACGACCATGCCGAGTGCGCTGGAGAGACCGGCGCTGGTGCCCGCCGCCTCCGGATGATGATAGACCGCACCCGCCATGACAACCGGCGTTACCGCGCCCGACAGCGTCATCAGCACAAACATCTGTGGCAGCACGGTCAGCGGTGTCACCCCATACAGGCTGGTCATGACCGGAATCGACACACCCAGCACCAGCGTGGCCATCATGCCGGTAGGGAGCAAAAGCGGCGCATGACGGCCCGCTGACAGCGAACCCCCGATCACGGCACCGAGAACATAGGAGATGGCCATGCCACCCCAGACCACACCAAAGGCCGCCGGCCCCATCCCGAAACTGGTCTCGAACACGGCGGCGCCCACGGCGAGGAAGGCGAAGAAGGTTCCCTGGATAAAGCCGAACACCAGTGTGTAGCCCATGAACACGCGCGACTGCAGCAGCTGCCCGTAACTCGTCAGCCAGGCCCGCAGGCGCGGCCTGGGCAGCTCCGGCGGCCGCGTCTCCGGCAGGCGCAGCCAGAGCAGCGCCCACACGACACAGCCGGCGACGGCGGTCGCCGCGAACACGAAGCGGACGCCTCCGGCGAGATACAGCCAGCCGCCCAGCATGGGCGCCGCGACCGGCGCGAGTCCGAGCCCCACCGTGAGATAGGACATTGCGCGGGCGCCGACGGCGGCATCGTGGGTATCACGGATCACCGCGCGGCTGGCCACCGTGCCGGTGCTGACGCCCACGGATTGCAGGAAGCGCAGGACGATCAGCGTCGACAGCGACTCGGCGAAGGCACAGGCGATGCTGGTGACAACGAACAGGCCCATGCCGATCAGCACCACGGGGCGGCGTCCGACCAGGTCGCAGAGAAAGCCCGCGACGGGCTGGGCTACGGCGAGACCCAGCAGATAGGCAGACACGACAAACTGCACCGTGGCGTAATCGCTGTCAAACTGCGCGACAAGACCCGGCAGCAGCGGCAACAGGATGGCCATGGCGAACGGCGACAGGCCGCTGACCACCGCCAGCAGAACCAGCGATGGGCCCGCGGGCTTTACGCCAGCTACGCTGTCCACGGGTGACCCACTAGACACGGAACCGGCGCAGCGCGATGCCCGACAGGGCACCGAGGGTGAGGCCCGCCCCATTGGCGAGCATATCGGCGATCTCCAGGAAGCGACCCGTCAGAGGCTGCAGGAACTCGATAGCGATGCTCCAGGCCAGGAAGACCAGCACTACCGGAAACACACGCCAGCCCAGCGCAAGGGCTGCGGGAAGGACGGCCAGACTCCAGGCAAGCACATGCAGCACCTTGTCGTTGCCCTGCACCGGGCCCTGCGGCGGCATCGGCAGTAGCGACAGTAGCGTCAGTGCCAGGAGCGCGACAACGGACAGGACCCGCCAGTGGCGCGCCGGCAGGGCGAGACAGGTGGTCAGCATGAGAGGGAATGACAGCATCAGCTGATAGCGATACCCAGCGCCAGCAGCAGCGGCGTCACCAGGGTCAGCGCAACATGCTGCGCCATGTGGGGCACGAGTTCCGGCACGGTATCCTGATGCCGCTGCAGGCCGCGGAATGCCAGGGCGGCCACAGGCACGGTGGCCAGGCTCAACAGGACCAGCGGCGGCAGAACCCCGACCATCACCGCCAGCACCACGGACACGTAGGCGGCAATCAGAAACAGGCCGTACACGGCGACGCCCGCCGGGCTGCCCCAGGCCAGCAGCAGATGATTGCGTCCCGCCCAGCGATCCGCCTCGCGATCGGGAAACTGGTTGATCAGCAACAGATCACTGACCATGAACAGCGGCAACAGGGACACGATCAGCGCCGTGACGCCGTAAGTGCCGGTGAGCACGTAATAGACGCCGAGCACCATCAGTGGCCCGAAGCCGACCCCGGGGGCCAACAGACACAACAGCGGGGAGCGGGTCAGCCAGCGCGTGTAAAGCACGATAATCAGGACACCCGCCAGGCCCAGGGGCAGGATGCCCGGGCCGCGCAGGCGGATGAAATACACGCCCACGGCGACCACGATGCACAGCGCGGCTAGCGCCACGACCAGCGCGTAGTGCGCCTTGTCGGGGTGCGCGGGCAGTACCCCCGTGCCACCGCTGAAGGGCGTGCGCTGGGTGCGCAAATCGAGACCGCTACGAAAGTCCTCGTACTCATTCAGGGCGTTCACCGCAATGTGGGCGGCGAGCGCACCCGCCGCCGCCAGCGCCAGGTGCACCGCGTCGACACCATGGCCATCATAGACGGCGGCCGCCCAGCCAAGGAGCACGCAGACGGGCACGAGGAGCAGGAATGGCGCCCGCATCGGCCCGAGCGTGGCTTCCAGATGGGCATTGATCACGTAGAAAACCTCCGTGGTCTGGTCGTGTCAGTCGACGATTCTAGCCGGTATTGCTCCAGCGCGTCTCGCAGGGCGGGAAATCCCTTGTACTGCGCCAGGTCCGGAGGCACCGCGTCGACGGCGGCAATCAGGGCGTCAACGGCCCCCGGCATCGCGCGCAGCGTGGATAGTGGGTGCAGAAACACACGTATGGTAAAAACAATTGCGCCGCTCAGCGGCAGCCTGCGCAGGGTCTGACGCTCCACCCGGTAGTAGAGATGCGTATTGCTGGAAATCGCCGACTGTTTCGCCGCCGGCTGATACAGGGCGGCATCGGCCTGCAATGACCAGTTGAAGCGGCACACCGGACGCTCCGGCGTCAGGTGTGAAAAGAATCGGTCAATGCGTGGTGTGAGCTGCCGGTGCACGCCGGGAACCGGGTCGTGGATCTCCGCCATGGGTCGCCCCAGCTTGTCCTGCAGGCGCCAATGACTGGGGCTGGCGAGGCTCGCCGCGGTCAGACGGTAGCCGCCCGTCGACGGTTGCATGAGGAGGAGATCGTCGGCGACCAGGAGTGACGCTGACCACAGGGGCTCCGGGTCGTCTGTCGGCAGGGCAACATGAAAATCCCCGGCTGTGCAGGTCAATCCGTTGGCCTCGCGCCGATAGGCGTCGCCGTGCTGATCAAGCAGGTGCCCACACAGCAGATCACACAGCTCGCGCTGCGCAACAAGCGAGGACGGCAGCGCGTCATGGACGGCCCGCCCATGCTGCTCACGCATGGTCCGCGCGTGGCGGTGCAGACGCG
>JAWLGG010000397.1:0-3491 GCA_041685155.1 Chromatocurvus sp. | reverse complement strand
ACCCCGTAGAACCAGACGGGGTTCTCTGCGAGCCATACCATGACCATGCTATGGGGTCACGTTATCGGAGCGTACGCCGGATCGGGCGGTCGGAGGTCATCAGATGACCGAGCCCAGCATGAAGATCGGCAGGTACATCGCCACCATGAGACCACCGACGAGGACGCCGAGCACGGACATGATCACCGGTTCCATGAGGGAGCTCAGGCTGTCGACCGCGTTGTCCACCGCTTCTTCGTAGAACGTGGCGACCTTGTCCAGCATGTCATCCAGCGCACCCGATTCCTCACCGATGGATATCATCTGCAGCAGCATGTTCGGGAACAGGCCCGTGGACTTGACGGACTGGTACAGAGTGGAGCCGGTGGTCACGTCGTCCCGGATGACCAGGATGGCTTTTGCGTAGACCGAATTGCCGGCCGCGCCGGCGGTGGATTCCAGCGCTTCAACCAGAGGCACGCCGGCGTTGAAGGTGGTCGCCAGGGTGCGGGAGAAACGGGCAACCACGGCGTCGTGAACGATGCCGCCGACCACGGGCAGCTTCAGGGCCAGCTTGTCGATAGCCTCGGCAAAACCCTGGGATCGAAGCCGCGCCTCGCGGAAGCCATAGACCATGGCCACGATGGCGCCCACCATCACCAGCCACCAGGACTGCACGAACTCCGACAGGCGCAATACCATCAGCGTGAATGCGGGCAGGTCCGACCCGAAACTCTGGAAGGTTTCGGCGAACTGTGGCACTACCTTGACCAGCAGGATGCCGGTTACCACGAGCGCGACAACGATGACGGCGATCGGGTAGGTCATTGCCTTCTTGATCTTGGCCTTCAGCGCTTCGGTCTTTTCCTTGTAGGTCGCCACGCGATCGAGCATGACCTCAAGGGTACCCGCGGACTCACCGGCGCCGACCAGGCTGCAGAACAGTTCGTCGAAGTGGCGCGGATACTTCGCCAGCGACACGGCGAGGCCCGTGCCGCCCGCAACGTCGTTCTTTATGTCGTTGACCAGCTTGCGCATTGTCGGATTCTCGAGGCCGTCCGCCACGATGTCGAAGCTCTGTACCAGCGGTACGCCCGCCTTCATCATGGTGGCGAGCTGGCGGGTGAAAATGGCGATGTCCGCCGCCTTGATGGGCTTCTTGCGGGGTCCGAACAGGGGCTTGGGCTTGCGCTTGACGGATTTCGGCGTGATGCCGCGCTGGCGCAGCTGCGCTCTCGCCATTGCCTGCGACGAGGCGTTGATCTCACCCTTGGTCTGGCGGCCGTTCTTGTCG
The DNA here is from genome assembly GCA_041685155.1 of Chromatocurvus sp. GTDB lineage: Bacteria > Pseudomonadota > Gammaproteobacteria > Pseudomonadales > Halieaceae > Chromatocurvus. The sequence continues at coordinate 2,218 of JAWLGG010000397.1, read as the reverse complement.
GTTCCGCTCCAGATAAACAGATCGCTGGTTGCAATGGTAGCCATAGTGTTTCCCGGGTCAGGGCCTCTGTGCCGTCAACAGGCCGATAGTCTAGTCGATTGTTACGCGGTTGACCTCTTCCAGCGTGATCAGTCCCTGCGCCGCCTTGAGCAACGCCGCCTGGCGCAGATCGTGAAAACCCTCCTGCCGCGCCTGCCTGGCGATTTCCATGGAGTTGGCGTTGGTCATTACCAGGCTGGCGATGTTCTGGGTGATCCTGACAACCTCGTAAACGCCCACGCGACCCTTGTGGCCATCGCTGCAGGCATCGCAGCCAACGGCCTTCATGATCGTCGCGCCCTGCAGCATCTCCTCCGTGAAGCCCTCCTGCAGCAGGACATCATGCGGGATGTGGTCTGCCGGTACCTTGCACTCCTTGCACAGCCTGCGCGCGAGGCGCTGCGCGATGATCAGGCTGACAGAGGTGGCGAGATTGAACGCGGGCACGCCCATGTTGAGCAGGCGGGTGATGGTCTCCGCGGCGCTGTTGGTGTGCAGGGTGGAGAGTACCAGGTGGCCCGTCTGCGCAGCCTTGATGGCGATCTCCGCCGTCTCGAGGTCGCGAATCTCCCCTACCATGATGACGTCCGGGTCCTGGCGCAGGAAGGAGCGCAGGGCTTCCGCGAAGCCCAGTCCCACCCTGGGGTTCACATGCACCTGGTTGATCCCCGACAGGTTGATCTCCACCGGGTCTTCCGCCGTGGAGATGTTGCGGTGCGGCTCGTTGAGAATATTCAGGCCCGTGTAGAGCGAGACCGTCTTGCCGGACCCGGTGGGGCCGGTCACCAGGATCATGCCCTGGGGCTGGTCCAGCGCCCGCATGTACATGTTCTTCTGCTCGGGCTCGTAGCCGAGTGCGTCGATACCCATCTGCGCGCTGGTGGGGTCGAGAATACGCAGCACGATCTTCTCGCCGAACAGGGTCGGCAGGGTGTTGACCCGGAAGTCGATGTTGCGATTCCTGGACAGCTTCATCTGGATGCGCCCGTCCTGCGGGATGCGACGCTCCGAGATATCCATCTGCGACATGACTTTCAGTCGCGCCGACAGGCGCGGCGCGAGATTGCGCGGGGGCCTTACCACCTCCTGAAGCATGCCATCGGTGCGGAAGCGGACGCGGTAGTCCTTCTCGTAGGGCTCGAAGTGGATGTCCGAGGCGCCCTGGCGAATGGCATCGAGCAGCACCTTGTTGACGAAGCGGACAATCGGCGTCTCATCGACCGCAGAGTCCTCGGTGTCCTTGTTCGGGTCTTCCGCCGCGCCGACGTCGATACCGTCGAGCTCGCCGGCCTCGAGGTCCTCCAGGCCGCCGCCCAGCGTGTCCTGTCCCTCGGCCCACTCGGCAATGGCGCGCTGCAGGCTGGTCTCGTCGACTATGATGGGTTCGGTACTGATGCCGGTGTGGAACTTGATCTCGTCCAGGGCGGCCAGATTGGTCGGGTCGGAGACCGCAATGAACAGGCGCTTGCCGCGGTGAAAGAGGGGCAGGGCATGGTGCTTGCTGATCAGATCGGGTTCGACCAGCCCCTCGGGCAGCTGCTCCTTGTCGAACGCGGTGATATCGAAACGCGGCGCGCCGAACTCCTGCGAGGCAATCCTGGCGAGCTGGCGGCTGTCGACGTTCGCGCTCTCTACCAGGTAACTCACCAGCGGTACGCGCTGGTCCACCGCGGCCTGCTGGGCATAGCGCGCGTCGTCCGCCTCGATCAGCCCTTCGATAACCAGCCTCCCGGCCAGGCCGGAAGGCGGTGTCTTGGTCTGCTCATTCATGTGGTTACCGATCCCCCGACTGCCCGTGCTGCGAGAAGCACGGCTCGAGTATACCTATACCTCTGTCTTACACATAGACCCTAAGCTATTGGAATTGTGACTGATTTTGCTTAAATGCCCGATGGGGATGGCGATGCGGGATTGCCTGTTTGTCTTGGGCGCCTGGCTTTCCGTTGGCGAGTGGGGGGGCCGGGATGCGCTTGCCGGGCTGCAGGTGACGAATTTTGTCAGTCGGGTGCCGAAAATTATCAGCAGGGCGGTGCAGACACGACGGCAACAATGCCCGACACGGCAGACATCTGGTCTCGATGTCCATATTTTTATGCACTCTAACCCCATGTTTAATGAAGAAAAACCTATATCCGGGATGCGATTTGGCTTTAGCCTCAATTGTTGGCACAGTTACTGC
>JAWLGG010000396.1:0-3497 GCA_041685155.1 Chromatocurvus sp. | reverse complement strand
CCGGCTCCCGGATTCCAGGAGACATTGCCGTTCGGAAAAGTACCGCGTCCATCTCCACGCGGGCGTTCTTGAGGGCGTTCTCGATGATATCCACGGTGACGCCGTCCACGTCCACAGTCTTCAGCGGCGCCGTATTGGTCTGAACGATTCTTGCTGTCATTGTTCTGCTCTCCTCAGGCTACCGGGTTGATCAAGAGATTGCCGATGGTGTCCACGCTGGCGGCATAGCCGGGCAACACAACGGTGGTGGAGTCCATTTCCAGAACGATGGCGGGGCCAGTCACAGTCAGGCCCTCGTGCAGCTTTTCACGATGGTAGATGTTGATATCGTGCCATTCGCCGTCCACGTAGAAGCGGCTCTGGTGGATAATGCAGTCCTCCAGCGTCGCCGAGGCATCGCCCGCCGTTGCCGCCTCGATGGTACGGGTGCGCGCCTTGGCCACCGCACGGATCATCAGCACCTCGTGACCATCGCCGAGCTTGAAGGTAAACAGCTGTTCATGCTCTGCGTCGAAGGCATCGGTCAGCAGGCTCACTCCCTTGCCGCGCAGCTCTTCTTCGGTGAAGTCCACGGTAATCTGGAACGCCTGGCCGACGTAGCGCAGATCGGCCTGGAAGGTGACTTCCTGCTCCTCGGCGGGAATGCCGTCGGCGCGCAGGGAGGCGCCGGCCCGCTCCTGCAGCTCCTTCAGGTCTGTCATGAGTTTTTCGTCGCCAAGATCGCCTGCCATCATCAGGTAGGTTCGCGAGGCCTCGTCCTGAACCTGGGTGGTGGCATCCCCATAGGCGCAGAGCACGCCCGGGCCCGGTGGCACGATGACCGGCCAGGCATTGGTGAGAATACCCAGGGCGTTGGCGTGCAGGGGGCCGGCACCGCCGAAGCCCACCAGGGCAAAGTCACGCGGGTCATAGCCCTGCTCGACTGAGACCAGCCGCAGCGCGCCGAACATGGATTCGTTGACGATGCGCACGATGCCCTCCGCTGCCTCCATGAGTTCAATACCCATGGCGTCGGCAACTTTCTGCACGGCCTTCACTGAGGCGTCGTAGTTGATCTCCATCTTGCCACCGAGCTGCACATCCGAGGGCAGGTAGCCCAGCACCACGTTGGCGTAGCAGACTGGAGGCTCGTCGCCACCTTTCATGTAGCAGGCGGGGCCCGGCACTGCGCCCGCGGACTCGGGGCCCACCCGCAGCGCCTTGGTCAGCTCGGGCACGAAAGCGATGGAGCCGCCGCCGGCGCCCACGGTGCGCACATCCACCGAGGGTGCCCGCACGCGCACGTCACCCACGTAGGTCTCACGACGGACGCGTGCCTTGGACTCCTGGATAAGCGCCACATCGGTGGAGGTGCCGCCCATATCAAAGGTCAGGATATTGTCGTAACCGGCCCGGCTGCAGAAATAGATCGCGCCTGCAACGCCGCCGGCGGGCCCCGACATCAGCAGATTGACCGGCGACTCCGACGATGCGCGCGCCGAGGCGAGCCCGCCATCGGAACGCAGGATGGATAGATGGGTATCGCCGCCCATGCGATCTTCCAGCGCACGCTGCAGATTGTCCACGTAGCGCGCCACTTCGGGGCGCACGTAGGAGTTCACGACCGTCGTCTCGGTGCGCTCGTATTCCTGCATCTCGGGCACGACGTCGCTGGAAATGGAGATCGGCGTATCGCCAAAGATCTCGCTGGCAATGGCCTTGGCTCGCTCCTCATGATCGCGATTGATATAGGCGTTGATAAAGCAGATGGTCAGCGCCTCCACCTCCCCCGTCGCTTGCAGGGTGCGCAGGTCCTCGCGCAGCCGCTCCTCGTCCAGCGGCGTGACCACCGAGCCGTCAGCTGCCAGCCGCTCATGCGCGCCGATGGTGAGTTCCAGCGGCGCCAGCAGCGGGCTCTTGATGTAGCTGACCCAGCCGCCCAGGCCGCCCGGACAGTAGGAGCGCGCCACCTGCAGGGTGTCCTCGTAACCTGCCGTGGTAACCAGACCGACCCTGGCACCACGACCGGTGAGCACGGCATTGGTGGCAACCGTGGTGCCGTGCATGACCAGGCGAATATCAGTAGGATCGATACCCGTCTCCTCGCAGACGCGGGCGATGCCATTGAGAACGCCGATGGAAGAATCCTCCGGAGTGGAGGGAACCTTTGCGGTGTGGGTCTCGCCGGTCTCGTCGTTCATCAGCAGAAAGTCCGTGAACGTGCCGCCAACGTCAACACCCAGTCTGTATGCCATGTGTTTCTCTCCTCGCTGTTATCTGTTGTTGGCGCGCCCCCAACGGACAGCACCCACGTATCCCCGTCAGGTGTCTACGCCGCGTTCCGGCTCAACCAGTAATGTGCCCGCCCACCCTGGGGCGAACCGATCAGTTCACTGACCAGATCCACCGACCTGAGCAATGCCGACATGTCGACACCGGTATCAAATCCCATCTGCTCACACAGCATAACCACATCTTCCGTTGCGACATTGCCCTTGGCACCAGGCGCAAAGGGGCAGCCACCGAGCCCGCCCACCGAGCTGTCAAACTGGCGCACGCCGCTCTCGATAGCGGCAAAGACATTGGCAAGGCCCATGGCGCGCGTATCATGGAAGTGGCAGGCAAGTTTTTCGGTACCGTGCTCATTCACCAGCGTATCCATGAGCGCGCGCACCACGGCGGGGTGTGCCGCGCCGATCGTGTCTGCGATGACAATCTCGTGAGCGCCCCACCCGGCCAGCTGCGCGGCCAGCGCAACGACGGTGTCTCCTGGCGTCGGGCCCTCGAAGGGACACTCGAAAGCGACCGCGAGGTAGGCCTGCACTCTCGCGCCCTCGGCAACGCCGCGTTCGATAACCGCCCGCGCGACGTCCAGCGTCTGCTCCAGGCTCATGTTGATGTTCTTCTGGTTCATCGTTTCGGTTGCAGAGACCACCACCGCCACGGTTTCAATCCCGGCGGCGCGGGCCAGCTCGTAACCTTTCATATTGGGAATCAGCGCGGAGAGCTGAACGCCATCCGGGACGTCCAGCGCCGCGATCAACTCGCCGGTGCCCGCCATCTGCGGCACGGCCTTCGGCGATACGAAGCTGCCGATCTCCAGGTGCTGCAGACCGGCGTCCATGAGGGACCGCGCCATGCGCAGGCGCTCGTCCAGGGTCAGGTGGCGGGGCTGGCTCTGCAGGCCATCGCGCAGACCGACTTCATTGATGCGTATGCTGTCATCCGTCATCCGATTCGTCCCTCCTCGCGCAGTGTGCGTATCTGTGCTTCGCTATAGCCAAGGACGTCGGCCAGGACACTGTCGGTGTGCTGACCGAGCAACGGCGCCGCCGAGAAGGACTCTTCGTCCGTGCGCGACAGCTTGATCGGATTGCCGGGGCCACGGGTCGTGCCGCCATTGGGATGGTGCAGGTCCACCACCATATTGCGCGACAGCACCTGCTCGTCCGACAGAGCCTCACTGAATCGATTGACCTTGGCGCAGGGAATGCGCTTCTCCTCCAGGCGGCGCAGCC
>JAWLGG010000020.1:0-14486 GCA_041685155.1 Chromatocurvus sp. | reverse complement strand
CGGGCGCACCGAAGGTATCGCAAGCAAAGCTTGCGACCCACAGTAGGTCACACCCGAGTAGGTCACACCCGATAAAGCGGGGTGGGCTCTCCCGCAGGGCTAGAGCGGCGCGGGCGGTGTCAGCCGATACCCAGATCACCCAGTGCTTCGTCCGTCCAGTACAGTGCATCTGACTGTATGGCGTACAGCTCCTCAACTTTCAAATGTGGGTATTTCAGGGAAGCCATGTCCTGCGTCGACTCCATGCTTTTGGCATACGCGAGAATCTCGCCGGTTTCACCGATATGGCACAGTAGTGCGTCGCGCATCTCTTCGGTCAGATTCATCTGTCGAAGCAAGTCGGGCAGGGGCGAGTCCATCAGCGCATCAAGCATGGAGAACAGGCCCGCGGTGAAGCAGGCGTCTGGATTTCCGTGCCTGCCGCGTTCGGCGATCAGCTCGCACACCTTTGCGCGCTGCAGTGCGAGTGTCAGCTTTTCTTCCGAGTGTGTTTCACCACTGGCGAGTACATAGAGCGATACCCAGCGCCGGATCTTGTCCCGCCCCAGATAGACAAGCGCTTCGCGAATCGACTCAATCCTGCGTCTGAGGCCATTTGCGGCCGAATTTACATAGTTCAGGGCCTTGACGCTCAGCGCCACATCCCGACTCACCAGTGCGTGAATGTCATCCACCGAGCTGTTGGGGTCATTGAGGCGCGCCAGGGTCTGCAGAAGGCTGACTCGGAGCGGTGGCAGCTGCCGCCCTTCGACAATAAGCGGCCTGGCAAAGAAAAATCCCTGAAAGTAATCGACGCCAAGCTCCCGCAGTTCGTCAAAGGCTTCGCGCGTTTCCACCTTCTCGGCCAGAATTCGGCAGTCGTGCGCACGCAGGCGTGCGATCTGGGTGGCCCACTGCGCCGGTGGCAGCTCGAGAACATCTATCTTCACAATATCCACTAGCGGTAGAACCGCGTCGAACGATGTGGTGTCCACGAAGTCATCGAGTGCGATGGTAAAACCGCGCTGTCCCAGGATCTGTATGCCCTGCATTGAGGCGTCATTGAGCGTTACCGTCTCCAGAATCTCCGGAACCATCCAGCCGGGCTCAAGCGGTATCAGTTCCGGCTCCTCCAGAAAGCGCTGTGGCAGGTTGATAAACGCCGGACGCCCGCGAGTAAGCTTCTCAAGGCCGAGCTCGGCCGCGTTGGCGATGACCTGTGCCGTGGCGGCATCGTCATCAACGGCACCGCCATGAGCATTCTCGCGGGAACCCCGGAACAGGAGTTCGTAGGCGAACACGCTCATATCACGTGTGAAGATCGGCTGGCGCGCGAGGAAGAACTGGGTCACGGCGGTTCAGATTACTCAGGAGATCGCGCAGCTTTGTTCCCTGCGGCTGTGTACCCATGTTACGCCGCTGCGTTGCACAGGCAAGGTATGCCGCCTGGAATTGTGCTTCTGATCACGTGAAGCTGACGGCACTTCGCCCGATGTCAGTCCGGCTCAGTGCAACCAGGCTGTAGCAGGGCGCCGCTGCGCTTCAGTTTCTCCGGTAATACCGCCAGCGTTGTGTCATAACCCGTCCTGTAGAGTTTGTCCTTCTCATCGGCGGTAAGGTGCAGATCAACCGGGGAGATGTCATCGGTATCGATGATAATGGTCGATAGCCAGAAGCGTTCGTTGATGTACTCCCTAGACAGCGTGGTCATGAAAGTGTGGACGAGCATTTCCAGATAACTGCGCAGCGGCATCAACGACTCTTTTCGCGCTGTGCGGCGATTGTCGCTGCGCAGCTTGAAGACGACGACTGGTGTGTCGCCGGCCCAGTTCCTCTGCAGGGCGTCCTCCGAGAGGATGCTGCCGTCCACCAGCAGGTGCTCGCCATACTCCTTGAAACTGAACAGAATCGGCACGGACATCGAAAACCGCACCGCGAGGGCAATCGGCGTGTCCGGATGCGTGGCTCTGGAGAAAATTACCGGTTTACCGGTGCGCACGTCGGTGGCTACAACATGGAAATCGACCTCCAGGTCCGAGAATGTCCTGCCGGCAAGAAGGGTGTTCATCCAGTCCTGGAAGGAGTTGCCGTTGGAGAAACCACCGGTTCGCAGAAGAGAAAAGAGGTTCTGTGATGAGAAGCGCGAGAACTCTGTTGCCAGCGCAATATCATGAATCTCGTCGAGGCTGTGGCCGGTGACGGCAAGGGCACCGACAATGCTGCCGCCGGATACGCCGACCATGGTGGCGTAGTCCAGCCCCAGTTCCGCGATGGCGCGCAAAACGCCGATGTGCGCGGACAGACGCCCGCCTCCAACGGCGAGTACCGGAACGATGGTGTTGCTGCTGTCTGCGCGCGATGCAGCCATGTCTTTACATTCGCCCTGCCTGCCCGAAGGTTCAGTATACGCGTGCAAGGCAAGACCGTGGAATCGAAGCGGAGTACCGGGTTTATGTGCCGGCGGAACTTGCATTACCATTGTATGCAATGGGCAGGCGGGGTTACGCCATGCGGGGCGCTTTTGCATTGGTATCGGGAGTGCTGGGTTGGATGGTCGTGGGGTCGGCCTTTGCCGATGATGCCCTGGCGTTGACGACGGCCCGACTTGCCGAGGCAGAGCGTGAAGGTGCCTACGCATCTTCCATTGTCGAGCCGGCCGTTGCCGTCGCCACCCTGCAGCAGTCCTCGGGAGAGCACCGGGCGGCGATGTCACATTTGCGCCGTGCGATTCATCTTCGCCGCATCTCGGAGGGTCTGGATACGCCCTCACAGATCCCGCTCCTGGAGCGCTTGCTAAATAGCCAGCTGGAGGTCGGCGACGCGGAGGCCGCGGCCAACACCCAGGAGCAGCTTTTCGAACTTCGCCTGGCTACGGCCACGAATGCGACGAAGCGGCTGAAGGCCGTTCAACAGTACGCCGAATGGCACCGCGAGCGCTATCTTTCCGGTGCAGGCTCGCGTCCCTACCTGCACCTGCTGGCGATGCATGGTGCGCATGCGCAGGAACTGGAGCGGATGCTCTCGGATCCGGCGGCCGACACGGCGGTGCATCTGGAGCATCTCTATGGACAGCTGCGCGTGGAATACCTCGTGTCTGACTATCGGGAAGGCAGGACGGCCGGGCTGCAGATGCACGCTGGCGAAGGTGGAACCGCCGCGTTTGCGGCAATGACGGATCTCGAGGGCGAGCGCTTTCGTCTGATGCGGAAAAACAATTATCGCAATGGCCGGGCTACCGTCGAGCGCATTCTGGAGGTTCTGGATGCTCGCGGGGAACCGTCTACCGCTGAAGCAGCCAGGGCTCGTATCGCCCTCGGCGACTGGCACATGTGGTGGAACAGTCCGGCGCTTGCGATCGCCAATTACCGGGAGGCCTGGCGCCTGTATTCCGAGGATGATGATCCCGGCACTGTCCCTGAAAGTCTCTTCGAGCAACCGGTAGCGCTGCCGGTCGAGCCCATGTCCGCATCGACGCGTTCCCCGCAGGACGCGGCACGTCACGCCCGGGCGCGGGTCCGCTTCTCGGTGTCGCGCCTGGGCGAGGCACGCACAATACAGCTGCTGGATCTCAAGTCCAGCCATGACGATGGCGCTGATGTTGTCATGCAGCGAATGCTCAAGGGATCGCGTTTCCGACCCGTGCTGGAAAATGGCGATGCGGTTGCGGCCCGGGATATCGAGCGCACCTTCAGTATTCGCTACTGAATGCCCCGGGACTGCTGCTGCGTTGGTCCGCGTGCGGTACCATCAGGGGCCAGATTGCAGCACCGGAGACACCAACTTTGCCGTTGACCGAACGCACTCCTGCTATGCCCCCGGGGCTGAGCGAGGAGGAGAAGGCGCGCCTCGATCGCATCACGGACGAACTGCGTCACGGTATCGAGAGCCTGTCGGCAATCGGCCCCGCGGTGAGTATCTTCGGCAGCGCCAGGGCGAGTGATGACAGCCCGGAATACCTCAGCGCCATGCGCCTGGGACACCTCCTGACCGAGGCGGGCATCTCGGTTATCACCGGTGGTGGGCCCGGAATCATGGAGGCGGGCAACCGCGGCGCGAAGGGTGGCGTCGGCAAGTCGGTCGGACTGAACATCACGCTGCCCCGGGAGCAGCTGGCGAACCCCTACCTCGATATCGACGTCGCCTTCCGCTACTTTTTCACCCGCAAGTTCATGCTCATCCGCTATGGCATCGGGTTTGCCATCTACCCCGGTGGCTTCGGCACGGCGGACGAGCTGTTCGAGCTGCTCACGCTGATGCAGACCGAAAAGCTTCGACCCTGCCCCATCGTCCTGGTCGGCAGGGAGTACTGGTCAGGGCTGTACGAATGGATGGTCCGGGAGATGGTGAAAAATGCCTATATCGCGGCGTCAGACCTGGATTTTCTGCGGCTGGTGGCCGGCGAAGAGGAAGCGGCCGGGATACTTGTTGCTCACTATCGGTCAGCGCGGCCCTGATCGCGCAGGAGCATCGTTCTGCTGAAGGTCAGAAAGTCATCGAGGTGGCTTTCGATGATGCTCACCACGACAGGTATCTGCAGGTCCTGGTACTGGTGCACCGCAATATTGCGGAAGCCCACCATGCGCTTCATCGCTTCCGCGAGGGAGTCCTTTATCCAGTTTCCCTCGGCCAGTAGGGTAAAGACATGGCGAGCACCCTGGGGTATACCCAGCCGTTCGCGTCGTATGATGTGCTGGCCCATGTCCAGCGCGGCTTCACAGGCGCGCTGGATATTCAGGATGGCAGCATCCTGCCGAGTCAGGTCACTTGGGAATGTTTCCGGACCAGCGGCGTACTCCTCGCGCGCTCGTGCAACGCAGCGTTCGATGCTGGCAGCCTTGTTGAGCAGGACGTCATCGGCCATAGACCGTCCCACGCGTTTCAATATCAGCGATGATCCCGGCCCGTGCGCAGTCCAGTTCGGTTTTTTCACTGAGTATCGCCGCCTCAAGAAGCGCGGCGCGAGCGTCCGCTGCCCACCAGCGCGTCCCACCGGTGATGACCTGATACTGCATGACAGTGGTGGTGGCGCGAAGGTCGAGAAGGTCAACGCTGCAGCCCACCAGATCGGCGAGACCTCCGGCTACATCCCATAACAGCAGGGGGTCGGCATGACCGGCTACCAGAACCGCGAGGTCGAGGTCACTTTCAGGTCCAGCGCTGGCGTTGACGCGACTGCCGAACGCGTAAATCGCAAGCAGGTCTGGTATCTGCTCGCGAAGCATGTGGACAATGGACCCGGGATCAATATTGGTTATCTTGTTCACGCCAGTCCCTGCACGGTCATATGGGTTGATGCTACCAGTTTCTGGCCCCAGGTAGTGGGCTACGGTTCAAATCTCACACCTGTGCCTCAGTCCCGCTTCAGCGCATTGGCAAACGCCGATGCCATCGCGCCAGCGGGCTGCCTGCCATAACCTGCGTCGCGCTGGGATGGCTTTTTTCCCCGCGCAGCCTCCCTCGGCTTTGCCGGGCGCTCACCGCGGCGGCCGCGATTGCCGGCCTCGGCATAGTCGGCTGCGCTGTCACCCGGTCGCATGCTGAGCGCGATGCGCTTGCGCGGCGCGTCCACCTGCATCACCTTGACCCGCACGATATCGCCGGCCTTGACCACCGTATGCGGGTCTTTGACGAAGGTCTCCGACAGGGCGGAGATATGCACCAGCCCGTCCTGGTGCACGCCGACATCGACAAAGGCGCCGAAGTTGGTGACGTTGGTTACCGTGCCCTCGAGCACCATGTCGGGCTGCAGATCCTTCAGCGTATGCACGTCATCCCGCAGCTGCGCCACCTTGAATTCCGGGCGGGGGTCGCGACCGGGCTTGTCCAGCTCGACGAGAATGTCCTGCACCGTGTAGGCGCCGCTCTCTCCGCCAACATAGTCCTTTGCGTTCAGGGATTTCAGAAAGCGGCTGTCGCCGATCAGGCTGTGAATACTGCGGTCATTGCGTGCGGCGATCGTCTCGACGATGGGGTAGGATTCGGGGTGCACCGCCGAGGCATCCAACGGGTTATCGCCATTCGTCACGCGCAGGAACCCCGCGGCCTGTTCGAAGCTCTTCGGTCCGAAGCGCGGTACTTTCAGCAGCGCCTTGCGATTGTGAAAACGTCCCTCGCTGTCGCGGTGGGCCACAATATTCCCGGCGAGGCTGCTGTTGAGGCCTGCGACGCGGCTCAGCAGGGCGATGGATGCTGTGTTCACATCGACGCCGACGCCGTTGACGCAGTCCTCCACTACGGCGTCCAGCTGCCTGGACAGGTCGACCTGACTGACGTCGTGCTGGTACTGGCCCACGCCGATGGCGCGGGGCTCGATCTTCACCAGTTCCGCCAGTGGGTCCTGCAGGCGCCGGGCGATCGAAACGGCGCCGCGGAACGTCACGTCGAGGTCGGGGAATTCGGCCGCGGCAGATGCGGATGCCGAGTAGACGGAGGCGCCGGCCTCCGAGACCATGACTTTCGTCGCCTTGATATCCGGGTGCCCGGCCAGGAATTCCGCCACGAAGGCATCCGTCTCCCGGCTGGCGGTGCCATTGCCAATGGCGATCAGCTCGACGCCGTGGCGGCGGGCAAAGTCGGCCAGCACGCCTGCGGCCTCGCGGGTGCGCTTCTGCGGTGCGGTCGGGAAGACGGTGGCGTGATCCACGAGTTTCCCGGTGCCATCGACCACCGCAACCTTGACGCCTGTGCGCAGCCCCGGGTCCAGTCCCATGGTGGGTCGCATGCCTGCGGGCGCCGCGAGCAGCAGGTCCTTGAGATTGCGCGCGAAGACGGCAATGGCTTCCTTCTCAGCGGATTCCCGCAGGGTATTGAGCAGGTCCGTCTGCAGCATGGTCAGCAGCTTGACCCGCCAGGTCCAGCGCACGGTGGTGCCGAGCCAGGTATCCGCGGGCCGGCCCTGATCCTCGATATGCCAGTGACTGGCTATCATCGCCTCACAAGGGTGCGCGTCCCCGGGTTTTTCTTCCGGGTCGATCACCAGGGCCAGCTGCAGAAAGTTTTCCTTGCGCCCGCGGAACATGGCGAGGGCGCGGTGCGAGGGCACATTTGCCAGGGGTTCGTGGTGATCGAAATAGTCGCTGAACTTGGTAGCCTCGTTGGCCTTTCCGGTTTCGACAGTGGAGCGCAGGAGCGCGTTTTCCGAGAGAAACGTCCGCAGCCGCGCCAGCAGGTCGGCGTCCTCAGCGAAGCGTTCCATGAGTATCTGCCGCGCGCCGTCGAGGGCGGCGGAGGCGTCTTCAACGCCCGCTTCCGGGTCAAGGTAGTCCGCCGCGAGGGTCTCGGGTGTTTGCCCCGGGTCTGCCAGGAGCGTATCCGCCAGCGGTTCCAGCCCTGCCTCGCGGGCGATCTGTGCCTTGGTGCGGCGCTTCGGCCGGTAGGGCAGGTACAGGTCTTCCAGCCTGCCCTTGGTGACGGCGCCGAGGATCTCGCCCTTCAGCGCATCGGTCAGCTTGCCCTGCTCGCCGATGCTCTCGAGTATGGTCTGTCGTCGGGCTTCCAGCTCTGTCAGGTAGTGATAGCGCTCTTCCAGCGTTCGCAGCTGGGTGTCGTCCAGGCCACCGGTGACTTCCTTGCGGTAGCGGGCGATGAAGGGGACGGTTGCGCCGTCGGCGAGCAGGGTCAGCGTGGCGGCGACCTGGGCCTCGCGTACGGCGAGTTCCTCGGCAATGCGGGGGGCGATACTGTTCACGGTGCTGCGGTTTCCTTGATCCGATATGACTGAGCAGCGCGCCCCTGCGCCGACGCTGTCAGCGTCCGATCGATTCGCGGTGGTGGGGCGCGGTGAAATCCGTGGCGGGTCCCCTGGGGACCACGCCGGTCGGATTGATCATTGTATGTGATGCGTAGTAATGCGTCTTTATATGATCGAAATTTACTGTCCCGGCAACGCCCGGCAGCTGGTATATCTCTCGGATATAGCCCGGAATGTGCCGGTACTCCGCCAGGCGCTGCCGGTTGCACTTGAAGTGCCCGTGGTACACCGCGTCGAAGCGGATGAGCGTGGTGAACAGGCGGATGTCCGCCTCGGTCAGGGCATCGCCGGCGAGGTAGCGATGGCTGGCCAGGTGATCCTCTATGTGGTCGAGTTCAGCAAACACCTCCCCATAGGCCTCTTCGTAGGCATCCTGCGCGGTGGCGAATCCCGCGCGGTAGACTCCGTTGTTGACCGCTGGGTAGATGCGCCCGTTCCAGTCGTCAATCGTCTTGCGCAGTTCCTCGGGGTAGAAGTCCATTTGATTGCCGGTGACTGCGTTGAAGGCATGGTTGAGCATGCGCAGGATATCGGCAGACTCATTGCTTACAATGGTCTCGTGCCGCGTGTCCCAGAGCACGGGCACTGTGACGCGGCCGGTGTAGTCCGGTGCCGCACTGGTATAGACCTGGTGCATGAACTCCCGGTCGGCCAGGGAATCGCCGCTGCTGCCCTCGCTAAGATTGAAGGTCCAGCCATGCTCCAGCATTATCGGGCTGACCACGGATACGCAGATGACATCCGTCAGATTCTTCAACTCCCGCATGATGAGCGTCCGGTGCGCCCAGGGGCAGGCCAGGGAGACGTAGAGGTGATAACGGCCGGGCTCCGCCTCGAAACGGGCGCTGCTGTCTGCCGAGACCCAGTCGCGAAAGCGCGCGCTCTCGCGCTGGAAGCGGCCCCCGGATTTGTCCGTGTCGTACCATACGTCCTGCCACTTTCCGTCAACGAGCATGCCCATGGTCAGCTGTCTCCTGTTGTCTGTGGTCTCGCCCGGCGATTGGTCGATGCGCGGCGCTCAGGTCAAACGTATTGCTGTACCGCCGCCACGTGCCGATGAGTCGCCAGGCACTGCTTAACAGCGTATCGTCGTTAAAGTCGGCAGAAAATCGCAAAATAATGGATTTATCTTTCGTTTAAGTCGAATTTAATGGGGGTCGATCGAAGTTAGTGGAGGTCGGACACGGCAAGGCCCAGCAGATCTGCCAGGCGCTGTGAGGCGGGGCCCGTCCCCGCGGTGTCTGCCAGCGTGAGGTACAGGGTTGATGGCCGTCGTCCGCCGCGCCCCAGCGGCAGCTCGCGGAGGCAACCCGACGCCAGGTGTGCGGCAATCCGCGTCATGGGCAGCCAGGCAAAGCCCAGCCCGCGACAGACCATGTCGATGGAGGTGCTGACGTGGGTAACCGTCCAGCGCTGCTCGGCGCCAAGCCAGCCTGCATCGGTGCGCCGCCGCAGCGCCGAATCCCGCACGACGATCTGGCGGTGCTGTGCCAGGTCCTGCATGTCGAGCCCGCGACCCGCCTGGTGCAGAATGTGGCCGGGTGCCGCCACGGCGACAAAATCAGTGGTCAACAGTGGCGTGCCCAGAAAACCCTGGGGGACGGTATCCGCGACCAGCAGGTCGGCCTCTCCCGCGATCAGTTTTTCCGGTCCGCCCCAGAGCACGGTCTCGATCAGTTCGACACGTGTGTGCGGAAATTCCGCTGCCAGGGTTTCCAGGGCTGTGGCGATGCCGGTGGGGGGCAGCACCTCGTCGAGCGCGAGGCGGATCTCTGCCTCCGTACCCTCGGCCAGACCGCTGGCGAGATCCTCCAGCTGGTGCGCCTGGTCCAGCAGCTGGCGGGCCCGCCGCAGCATCAGCGTGCCGGCCTCGGTGAGCCGGGCCTTGCGTCCGACGACTTCGAGCAGAGGCAGTCCTATCTGATCCTGCAGTTTGTGCACCGCATGGTTGATGCTTGACTGGCTCTTGTGCGTGGCGGCGGCGGCCTGGGCAAAGCCACCGTGTTCAACGACCGCCAGTAGCATGCGCCACTGTTCCAGGGTTGTTCTCGCCATCGCATTGCCCCTGAATGTTTCGATTATTACGAAAAAATCAGGCTATATTATGCGATTCTGTTTTTATTAAAGCGACCGTATTCTCTGCACCGGTGAGGCGTCAACGGTGGATAAAACGAGTATGACAGCACGACAGGTAGTCGATGTTCAACGCGCCCGGGCGAGTCAGGATGGCGCCGGCGTCGCGATCCAGCGCATTGTCGGCATGCGTCACGCCGGCATGGATCCGGTGCTGATGATCGACGAATTGCGCTCAGAGCAGCGGGACGACTTTGCCGCCGGCTTTCCGCCGCACCCGCACCGGGGCATGCAGACGCTCACCTACATGAAGCACGGCGGCATCATTCACGAGGACAATCAGGGCAACCGCGGGGAGATCCGCGGTGGCGGCGCCCAGTGGATGTCCGCGGGCAGGGGCATCATCCATTCCGAGATGCCGACCCAGGACACGCAGGGTCTGCACGGTTTCCAGCTATGGTTCAACCTGCCTGCCGCGGACAAGATGAAGCCGCCCCGCTACCGCGATATACCGGCAGCCGATCTGACCATACACGAAAGCCACGGCCGGCGCGCCGTCGCCATCGCTGGCGACTGGACCCTGGACGGCACGCGCATCAGCGGCCCACTCGTCGAGCTCGTGCCGCAGGCAGACATGCTCGACCTCAGCCTGTCTCCCGGCGAGGGGGTGACTATGGAGAGCGGGCGCGAGCAGACACTGATGGCCTACGTCTACGATGGCAGCCTGGCCGATCGTCGCGGAGACATCGCATCACGGCACCTCGCCATCACGGGCGATGGCGAGAGCTGGGAACTGCGAGCGGGGAGTGCCGGCGCAGGCCTGCTCGTGTTGCGGGGGACGCCCCTGCGTGAACCGGTCGCCAACTACGGGCCGTTTGTCATGAATACGCCGGCGGAAATCGAGCAGGCCCTGCGCGATTACCAGAGCGGCAACTTTGGTGGCTGATCGTACCGGCGGGGCGTCGTCCGGCTGAACGCAGCCCGGCTGAACGCAGCCCGGCTGAAACATAGCGTTCGATGGTGCTATCCTTGCGCCCTTTACGCAGCGAGTCAGCAGCGAGGGGAGAGTCGAATGTTTCGAGGGGCGCCAGCGTTTGTCGCCATCGTACTGGGTGCCTGTGCCGCGCCGCCATCGCCCCCGGCGGCGGAGACCGCACAGACTGACCCGGATGCGTCGATCGCGTGCACACCCCCGCGGCCGGAAGTGTGCACCATGATCTACGCACCCGTCTGCGCCACGCTGGAGGACGGTCTGTCGCAGGAGCAGTACAGCTCTCCCTGCAATGCCTGTGCGGATGATCGCGTCGTGGCCTACCGCGAGGGTGCCTGCGAATGACCCTGACAACCCGGATTCTCCTGGCCATGGTCAGCGGCATCCTGCTCGGGTCGCTGCTCAACCTGATGGTCAGCGGCACGGGTATTTCCGACACCCTGCGCTCGGGCATCCAGGACCTGCTGATCGGTGGCCTGTTTGATGTGGTGGGCCAGATCTTCATCGCTTCGCTCAAGCTGCTGGTCGTGCCGCTGGTGCTGGTGTCGCTTATCTGTGGTGCCAGTTCCCTTGGCGACAGCGCGCGCATGGGGCCTATCGCCGGCAAGACGCTGCTGCTCTACCTGATGACCACGGCCATCGCCGTGTCCATGGCGCTGCTGGTGGCGGTGATTGTCGGCCCCGGCACTCACGTATCCCTGGATACGAACGCAACCTTCGAGGCGACATCGCCGCCGCCGCTGAAGGAAGTCCTGATCAATATTTTTCCCTCCAATCCGGTACAGGCCATGGCCGAGGGGGAGATGCTGCAGATCATCGTTTTCGCGCTGCTGTTCGGCTACGCCATATCCCACGCCGGGGAAGGCGGTCGGCGCATTGCCGCGTTCTTCACGGATGTCGAGAAAGTCGTCATGCGCATGGTGGCGATCCTCATGTCGCTGGCGCCCTACGGGGTATTCGCTCTGCTCGCCAAGCTGTTCGCCGAGATGGGTCTGAGCGCAATCATGGACCTGGGTGTGTATTTCCTGACGGTGCTGGGGGTGCTGCTGTTCCACGGCCTGTTTACCTACAGCATCATGCTGCGCGTGCTGGCAAAGCAGTCACCGGGCATGATGATGCGCAAGATGCGCTCTGTCTGGGCCTTCGCCTTCAGCACCGCGTCATCTGGCGCGACGCTGCCCATTACGCTGCGCACGGTGGAGAAGCGGCTTGGCGTGAACAACTCCGTGGCCGGTTTCACCGTCCCACTCGGTGCTACCGTGAACATGGATGGCACCGCAGTCATGCAGGGGGTGGCCACGGTGTTCATTGCACAGGTCTACGGTTTCGATCTCAGTCTGACCTCCTATCTCACAGTGATACTGACAGCGACACTGGCGTCCATCGGAACGGCGGCGGTGCCCGGGGTGGGCCTCATCACGCTCGCCATGGTGCTCGGACAGGCGGGTCTGCCGGTCGAGGGCATTGCCCTGATCATCGGCGTCGACCGGCTGCTCGACATGGTGCGCACTGCGGTGAATGTTACCGGTGACGCGACGGTGGCGGTGATCGTGGCGCGCAGCGAGAATCAGTTCGACGAACAGGTCTTCCTCGACCCCGACGCCGACAGGAACCCGGAGGCGGACGATAACGACGACCGCGTCACGCAACAGGAGCCAGCATGAGTATCAAGGTCAGCATTGTCCCGGTTACCGCCTACCAGCAGAACTGCTCGATTCTCAAGTGCGAGGAAACAGGGCGTGGCGCGGTGTTCGATCCCGGCGGCGATGTCGAGCGCATTCTCGAGGCGGTACGGCAGATGGACGTGACGCTGGAGAAGGTCATCCTCACCCACGGGCACATGGACCACTGCGCTGCCTCGGATGTTCTGCGCCAGCAGCTGGATATTCCTATCGAGGGTCCCCAGCGCGAGGATGATTTCTGGATTGGCAAACTGCCCGAGTGGTGCCGGATGGCAGGCTTCCCGCACGCGGATGCCTTCGAGCCCGACCGCTGGCTGGAGGACGGCGATACCGTGCAGGTGGGCGCACAGACTCTTGAAGTCCTGCACTGCCCCGGGCACACGCCGGGCCACGTGGTGTTGTTCCATCGCGGGCAGAAACTGGCCTGGGTGGGCGATGTCATCTTCCAGGGCTCCATCGGCCGCACCGATTTCCCCCGGGGCAACCACGACCAGCTGATCCGCAGCATCCGCGACAAGCTGTTTGCCCTCGGTGATAACGTCACGTTCATCCCCGGGCACGGGCCGACCTCCACCCTCGGGCAGGAGCGCAAGAGCAACCCCTTTGTCGCCGATGCGCGCTATGGATGACGAGAGCGGGCGTGAGGCGCTGCTGCGGCGCGAGTACCACGGGCAGACCGCCCGCATTGCCTGGACGGCGCTGGCGCCGCATTTTGCCGCGGGCAAGGTGATTCACGTGGCGGATGAGCTCGATCTGGTCGAGGTGGCGGTGCAGCTGGGCCTGGACAACGTTGCGCGCTTCGAGGCCTGGACCGCCAGCGGTGCCGTCGCGCCCCTGTCGGATGAGCTCGCCGCTCAGCTGGCGCAGAATGACGCCATCGTCTGGGCGGTGGTGGCACCGCCCTGGGTGCTGGTGCAGAACGGCGCGGATGCGCTGCCCGGGAGGTCCGCCTAGCGGATCACCTTGATCCAGTCACCCGTGCGCGGTTCACCGCGGGGATAGAAGCCGTTCATCAGGCGCAGCTGCGCCTCGGCATCGGGTATGCGCATGCTCGCTGCCAGGCTCTCCAGCGTCGCCCCGCGTGGAACCTGTATGTAGCGCACATGCTGCGGCTGGCCGGTCTGCCGCTCCTGCGGATGGATGGGCCGGAAACTCTCGATAATGGCCAGCAGGCTCGCATCGTCGGTGTCAAAATCCGTGGTTACGCCCTCAAATCGATAGGTGAGCCTGTTGAAGTCGATCACGGCGAGACGTTTATGCGCGTCACCGGCGCTGGCGACTGCGGTGTAGCCCTTGAGCCCCGCCTGGTTCAGCTCCGCGCCCTCTGTCAGGTCGCCGCTCGCGCTGTCGCGCATCACCTGCTCGGGTGATTTTGCGGGGTCGCGGCGCATCAGCGTCATGGTGACCGAGGCGTCACCCTCCGCTGTGCGCGCCACCACAGCCTGCGCCCCCGCCTCGACGTCCCAGCCCTCCGGCTTCTCCACGGTGAAACCGAGCTTGTTGTGGTAATAGCGATTCCTGTCGCGCTGGCCCTGGGCGCTCTGCCCCCAGACCAGTCCGTCGGTGTGGCGGCGGAAGGCGCCGGGTTTCTCGGGGCTCTCGATGTAGGCGCCGTCATCCAGTTCCGCGGCCGCCTGTATTACCGTCTGCAGGCGCTTGTCGTTGCGCGGGTGCGTCGCGTAGACGCCGTGATAGGTGCCCACCGGCTGGCCGCTGTTCTTCGCCTTTACCCGCTGGAAAAGCTCGTGGTTCTTGAGTACGCCAATCACGTCGAGCAGGGCTTCGGGCTCGTAGCCGGTCCGGTACATGTATTCGGCGCCGAACCCGTCTGCCTCCAGCTCCATGTCGCGCCCGAAACCGCTCATGATCTCGGCGCCGTACATACTGGATGCGGCATAGACATCGCGGCTGCCGGTGAAGATGTAGGCCGTGGTCGCCAGCACCTTGCTGGTCACCCCGGCAGACTTGCGGCGGGCGTGATGACGGGCGGTGACGTGGGCGATCTCGTGGG
>JAWLGG010000395.1:0-3508 GCA_041685155.1 Chromatocurvus sp. | reverse complement strand
CGGGCACGTCACCCCACCGGAGAAGGACTTACTATGCAGAGACGATACAGGCATCTGGCGCTGTCGGTGCTCGCCGTGCTCGCGATGGGCGGCAAACCGGTCGCGGCCGACGCGGGACCGCCCAACATTGTTCTCATACTCGCCGACGATGTCGCACTGATGGACTTCGGCGCCTACGGCGGCGAGGCGCAGTCACCCTCGATCGACGCACTCGCCAAGGATGGCGTGATGTTCAGCAATCACCATGCAACCCCTATGTGCGCGCCGTCACGCGCCATGCTGTTGACGGGGATGGACAATCACCTGACCGGCATGGCGACGATCCCGGAGGTGCTGCCGCCGAAGCATCGCGACCAGCCCGGCTACAGCATGTACCTTGAGGAGGGAGTGAAAACCCTTGCCGACCACCTGCGACCCCTCGGCTATAGCACGCTGATGACGGGGAAGTGGCACCTCGGACACGGACCCGGACAGCTCCCGGACAGCCACGGCTTCGACCGCTCCTTCGTGCTCGATGCCTCGGGCGCGGACAACTGGGAGCAACGCCCCTACATCCCCTTCTATAACGAGGCTCCCTGGTTCGAGGACGGCCAGCCCGCGACGCTTCCCGAGGATTTCTACTCCTCCGAATTCCTCGTCGATCGCATGATCCAGTACCTGGGCAGCGACGCGACAGATGCCCGGCCCTTCTTTGCCTACCTCGCCTTCCAGGCCATTCACATCCCGGTACAGGCGCCGCGGGAGTTCTCCGACAAGTACCGCGGTGTCTACGACGCCGGCTGGGAGGAGATTCGCCGCGCGCGCTGGCAGCGGGCCCGGGAGATCGGCCTGATTCCCCCCGACGCGCCTCTCGCAGAAATGCATCCCCTGCTCACCGACTGGTCGTCCCTGGAAAGGGAGCAGCAGGCCCTCTACAGTCGCCGCATGGAAGTGAATGCCGGCATGCTGGAGGCCATGGACCACCACATCGGCCGCCTCGTCCAGCACCTGCGTGACACCGGCCAGTACGACAACACCCTGTTCATCGTGACCTCCGACAACGGGCCGGAAGCGGCGCGCCCTACCGACTCCGCCCTCATGCGCGCCTGGCTGAAGCTGGTGGGCTACGATACGCAGAGCCTCGACACCCTCGGCGAGAAAGGCAGCTACAGCTTCATCGGCCCGGCCTGGGCCAGCGCCGCCGCCAGCCCAAGCGACCTGTTCAAGTTCTACAGTGGCCAGGGTGGCCTACGCGTGCCGCTGGTCATGGCGGGCCCCGGGGTCCCCCGCGGCGAGACACACAGCGGATTCTCCGTGCTGGCGGACATCGCGCCCACCGTGCTGGAGATGGTGGGCAGGGAGGCGGACGGCGCCATGACCGGACGCAGCATGCTGCCCGTTATCCGCGGAGACCGGGAATGGGTCTATCCGAAGGATGCCGCGGTCGGCATCGAGACGGCGGGCAACGCCGCCCTGTTCCGGGGCGACTACAAGCTGGTGCGCAACCTGGCCCCCTTCGGCGACGGCGAGTGGAAACTCTATGACCGCGTGAACGACCCCGGCGAGACACGCGACCTGGCCGCGCGCGAGCCGCAGTTGTTCGCCACGATGCGCGCCGACTACGCGCGCTATGCGAAGCGCCACGGCGTGCTGGAGATGCCCGAGGGCTATCAGGCGCTGGAACAGGTCATGACCAACTCCCTGCCGGTGGTGGCCCGCAACTACTGGTGGGTACTGGTCCTCGTGGGGGGCGCGGTTGTGGTCCTGCTGTGGCTGGCGTGGCTGCTGTGGGCCCGGGTCCGACCGGGACCCGGCTCCCGCAGGGCAGGCGGGACAGAGGCGTGACGCCGGCACAGTGGCACTCGCTGGGCAGCCTGCAACGCCATGGCGACTTCGACCTGTTTGTCATTGACCAGGGTGACCCGGGGCGCGAAGGCATCCTGCTCATTCACGGGTTTCCCACGGCGAGCTGGGACTGGCACAAACTCTGGGCGACGCTGGGCCAGCGCTACCGCCTGGTCGCGATGGACATGCTCGGCTTCGGTTTCTCCGACAAACCCGCGGGCCACCGCTACAGCATCCACGACCAGGCGGATCGGGTGGAGAGTATCGTGCGGGCGAGCGGCCTCCAGCGGTTCCACGTGCTGGCCCACGACTACGGCGACACCGTGGCCCAGGAACTGCTGGCGCGGCAGAATGCCGACGTCGGCGCGGGGAACTGGCTGTCGGTCTGCTTCCTCAACGGCGGTCTGTTCCCGGAGACCCACCGCGCGCTGCTCACCCAGAAGCTGCTGCTCAGTCGACTAGGGCCACTGGTGAACCGGCTGTCCAGCCAGCGCAGCTTCGAGCGCGCCATGTGCCGGGTGTTCGGCGCGAACACGCAGCCGGAGGCGCAGGAGCTGAATGATTTCTGGTCACTGATAGTGCACAATGATGGCAAGCATGTCTTTCACAACCTGATCACCTACATGCGCGACAGGCGCGAGCACCGGGAGCGCTGGGTCGAGGCCATCCGCGGGTCGCGTGTACCCGTGGCGCTGATCAACGGCTCCGCGGATCCGGTATCGGGGGCGCATATAGTGGCACGCTATCGGGAACTCGGGCTACCCCTGGACTATCTGGCAAAGCTGCCGCAGATTGGTCACTACCCGCAGACGGAAGCGCCGCTGGCAGTGACAGAGCACTACCTCGCGTTTCTCGACCGGATCGCCAGTCAGTCCTCCAGCTGAAAAGTCAGGCCCGCGTGCAGCTGCAGGCGCTCGATCATGGGTCCACCGAGGGCCGCCGCCGGCGTCCAGATGCCGCCGCTGGCGAGCGTCGGATTCTGCAGCAGGCAGACCGCGCTCTCCGCAATCATCTTGCTCGTGGAACCGTAACCCGGATCCTTGTCGCCCTTCACGCTCGCCTTCAGCAGATCACCCTGCGCCGAGGACCCGACGAAGAGCACGTCGTAGTAGCCGTTCTCGCGCTCTTCCGCCGAAGGGCCCTCACCCGGCTTGCGCGGGCTCTCCGCCATGGACTTGTCCGCCGCCACGGCCTTTGCCATCTCCTCGCCCGCGTCACCGGGACCGGTGAGCATCATCTCGTCGTAGGTGAAGTCCTCGCCATAGGCATGGGACAGCAGAAGATTGGAGCGGTGGATATTCTTGGTATTGATGGTTGCCATGACGAAGGGCGCAGACCAGCTGCCGAGGTCCTCCTCATACACGGGCTTCGTGCCCGGGGGCTGCTCCGGTCCGGAAAAACCCGGCGTCAGGGCGAAGGGATCCGTCAGCACCTTGACCAGCCCGGGGCGCTCCGCGGCCGCGGCCATTGTCGCCTTGAAGCTGGCCAGCGTACCGCCGGAAAACGTGCCCTTCATTGCGCGCACCCGCCCCCGCACGCGCGGCAGGGGATGGCCGAAGCGCTGTTGCGCCGCCTGCTGCAGGAAGTGCACGCCCAGGTCAAAGGGAATCGAGTCGAAGCCACAGGAGAAAACAATGCGCGCCCCGCTGGCGGCCGCCGCGTCAGCGTGAGCCGCGATCATTTC
>JAWLGG010000394.1:0-3510 GCA_041685155.1 Chromatocurvus sp. | reverse complement strand
GATGGTGGGTGTCGCGATACACATAGTTATATCGGTATCGGTGTAAGCGCCTCCAAAAATGGACAAACCGTCGCGCAGATTTCTCGGGTCCTCCGCGGAAAATCAAGCACCGATGCAGAACTCCTCGCCATTGCTCATGGGATGTGTCTAGCCATTGCGCTGGGCGCCAAGGATGCCGTCATTGCCACCGACTGCCGTTCCTGTGTCGATATCCTGAATGGTCGCTCAATGAAGGCCGCCGATGAACTAAATATGCGCGCTAACCTGCTGAGGATTATCAACGAAATTCGTGATTTACATCGAGGGTTTCTACTCACATGGATGGGTAGGGATTCAATAACTGATGCACATGAGCTTTCCACCTTGGCGATGGAACGCTATCGGCATCTCATGGGCCTTCCGGGAGTTAATCAACGACCAATGAGCGCCACGAATTCCAGCGATCCACGCGGGACGTAGATTCCGATTGAGCCGACCCACGCGACAACGATAGAAGCTCCTGAATGAGCCGGCGTCGCCTGGTCGCATAGCGAGGATTGCCGCAGCAAGCATGAGAAAGAAGATCGGCGACTCCTGGGCTCATCATGCGAGATGTCTCTCCTAACAACATGGTCCGAATGTGCAATCTGGTGGGGACCGCGCCGTGACTCTCCGACCGTGGTGCGCCCGGAATCCGCCCGGAGGGCGCTCCGGGGCGCAAAAAGGTCCGAAAGCGGTCTCCGGGAGCCAAATTTCGGACCCCGAGCAGGCGTAATGACGATTTTCATCCTCTCACCAAGCATGAAACGGCTCGTTTTCATCGCAATTTCAACGGCCTGCTAATGAGCTGGCTACCTAATGGGGGAGCTTACGCGCCGTATGGGGCCTGGTCCGCTGGACGCCGGGCACGAGGGCGGACTACGAGCCTTGTTGCAACACGTGGCTGGGCTTGGACGAACGCACGAGTTTGGTGTCGACCATCTCCTACACCCAGGGGCGAAGACTAGAGGGCCGCTCGACGCGGCGCGGAAAATCCGCAAAGCCACGCCAGGGCGACGCAAGAAAAGCGGACTGGTGAATGAGCGGAGCGCCACTGTGCATAGCTGCGATCATGGCGTTGGCGCTATAGAAAAGCGACCACAAAAGGATATTTCATACACCTCGAAAGACTGTTTGATGCCTTATAGGTAATCGCCCTCGTGTGCATGGCCCGAGCCCTGCACCTGTGCCATGGCCGCATCGGCCTCGATTGACTCCGGCGGGCTGGAAGGATCGCGTAGCCTCTGCAGGTTCAATGCCGCGGCGTGTGCGCAACCGCGGAAGGTGGCACACCGGAGGCGGCGTACGGAACCGAGACGAGATACATGTACATCTTCTGCCCCTCGCACCGGGCGCATGAAGACATGTCCCCGTTCCATCACCGATGTCTTCAACCAAGAAGCCAGGCTATCAGCCATAGGAAGAGCAGGACGAAGCCCAACATGTACAGGTAAAGATCGAGTTTGCTCATCGTTGGTATTCCTCCGACCCCATGTGACAAGGCACCGCAGAGGACGGCACCCGGGCGTCCGCGATGATCACCGCCCGTTATGCTCGAACACACGGTGGATCACCAGGTGACACAGTGGAGCGCCGAACCGCACCTCCATCAATAATCTGCGAATCCGGTGGCGTCGGATAAACCTCGGCACAGAGGCTTATCGCGGCACAACCCGCGCAAGCTCTAGGTACCGGCAGAAGCCGTTTGCCCGCCGCATCTGGCGCGGTGTGCGGCACTCCGGTTCGAAAAGTGCCGGGCTGCCGACAAGCACGCACAGGGCGCTGGCCCGGGAGGTCGCGACGTTGAAGCGATGAGGGTCATAGAGGAAGTCCATGCCGCGCGGCGCATCCTCCGGGCTCGAGGAGGTCATCGAATAGATCACCACCGGGGCCTCCTGGCCCTGAAACCGATCCACCGTTCCAATCCGCTGCCTCAGTTCCGGCAAGGCTTCAGCGAGTGCAGCCACCTGTGCGTTGTATGGCGCGACAATCAGAATGTCCCGCTCGGTCAGAGTCATGACGTGCCCGTGCTTGTCTCTCCACTGGCCATTCGCGAGAAGACTCGTGGCAAGTGTGCGGATCACCTCCACCTCCTCCGGCGATTTTGCCTGGTTGCCCTCGTGCGCCACCTCGATGAAGCGCAGGCCGGAACCGCTGGGTTCCAGTGTCGTGCCAGGCACTGCGATGATCGCCTGCCGTTCCAAGCCGGGCTGGGCTGTCACGCGGCCGGCGTAATAGGCCTCGGAGGTGAAGCGCGCGATCTCCGGATGCAGACGGTAGGTGCTGTTGAGGAAGAGCCCTCTGTCAGGGGGCATGGTCTCATCGCCATCCAGCAGGTGGGCCAGTGCCGAGACGTCGCTGCCCTCCGGGTGGCTGCTCTGCAGCGGCTGCTCGAGTTGCTGCGGATCACCGAGCAGGATGAGCCCGCGGCCTGCCGGGCACGTCGCAAGGACGTTGCTGAGCGACATCTGTCCGGCCTCGTCGACGATGAGGACATCGACACTCTGCTCGAAGTCCCGCCGCGCCCAGCACCAGGCCGTGGCGCCCAGCACGTCGATCTCGCCGGCGGCCCGCTTTCTGTGAATTGCCGCGTAGTCATCCACGTATTCAATGCCCCATTCGCCCGCGTACTGGCCCCTCTGCTTGTGCACCGCACGCAGCTCCAGGCCCTGCCGTTCGGCCTGCTCCTTAGCGTCCTCCAGCAGGTTGTCGATCACCTTGTGGCTGACCGCGGTGACCCCGACGCGCAGCCCGGCTCGCGTCAGGGCGCAGATCACCTTGCCACCCGTAAAGGTCTTCCCGGTCCCCGGCGGTCCCTGGACCGCGAGCACCTCCCCGTCCAACTGCAGGGCCAGTCGGCAGGCAGCCTCCACCGTGGACTCACCGGGCTGCTGCAGATCCCTGTTCCCGCCGATGAGCGATGACGGCGTCCGCAGGAGCAGGTTCAAGCCCGCTCTGTAGGGCTCCTGTCCGGAGAATCCATGACTGAGCACAGAATCCCCCAGTCTAATGAGCGATTCCCGCAGCGGCTTCGACGACACCTGGGTGTGGAAGAACACGTCCCTCGGGTGCACGTCTGCAGTCGCCATCATCTTTTTCACGCCGATGGTACGCTCTTCGTGGTTGACCTCCGCCACCTGCCCGACCTTCGTGCCGTCCACCGCGTACACGTCGTCCCCACGCCGGGCATCCAGTTCCTGGGCGGGAAAACGGTATTGTTGCAAGGGCGCCCGACTAGCCTCGATCACCCCGGCATACGTCAAACCTGACAGGGTCCGCCGCTCCCCCTCGTAGTTCTCGGGATCCAGGTCGCGGAGCCGGAAGAACTCCCACCAAGCGGCTTTTTCCTCCCGGCGGTGAAACTCCATCATGTGTGCCAGCACGAAGCGGGCGTTTTGCTCTTTAGTTCGCTCACCCGGATCGATGGGCACGCCAGTGAGGAGGCCGTCCCGTAACCGTTGCAGCTCCTGGTCCAGTTCGCTGATCGCCTCG
>JAWLGG010000393.1:0-3532 GCA_041685155.1 Chromatocurvus sp. | reverse complement strand
CAGCCGCTGCGGCGGCCCGAGCTGGGCCATGACCGCATGCAGCGACGCACTGGCCACCGGCTCGGCGGCGGCACCGGGCAGCGGCATGCCGAGTTGGTAGAAACGCTGGGTGCAGCCGCAGAGCAACAGAGCGGCGACAAGGATGATCGGCAGGCGACTCATGCCTCAGTCAGCATCCGCCCTGATCCACGTCGAGTGATCCGTGAGGCGATCGTCCTCGTCGAAAAAGAAGATCGCCCTGTCATAGCGGGTATCGACAGTGAAGCGATTGTAGACCACCAGCAGCAGGCCATCGCCATCCGCCTGCTCATTGAGGTAGTAGAGCACCGTCTCGTCACCCAGGGCGATCACCTGCGAGGGCGGCCCGAGCCGGGCCAGCACCTCCGAGCGGGTCGTCCTGCCACGCTCCAGGTCCACAAGGGCTGCCGGCTGCCAGGTGACATCAACGCCGCGATCACTGTCGTACTGGGCACAGCCGCCGGCCAGCGCCAGCAAAAAGGCCAGGGTGATGGAAGGTATGCCGGCAAGGCTGCCAGTGGACTGCATGGGCGACTCCAGAATCTCAGGTTGCGTAGCAAGATACCCCGCGAGACGCTTAATGAACAGGCATGCGGGGCGCGAAGAGCTGGTCATTTACCAGTCGATCTTCTCTCCGGCCCAGTCAATATAGGACAGCACCCCGTCCGGTCGCGACGCATGCATCAGGTCGAGCAGCCGGGTCGCCACATACTCGGGTGTAAACAGCTTGCCGTCGGGAACCCTGGCCTGGAAGGGCTTCGACAGGGCGGTGTCCGTGGTCCCCGGGTGAAAGGCGAGAAGCTTCACACCCGGCGCCCGGCGTGAGAGCTCGATCGCCGCGGATTTCAGCATCATGTTCAGCGCCGCCTTGGAGCCACGATAGCTGTACCAGCCCCCCAGGTGGTTGTCCGCGATGCTGCCGACCCGGGCGCTGAGACACGCCGCGACACACTCCGGACTCCCGCGCATCAGGCTCTCCAGGGCCGCGAGCCAGAGCATGGGCACCATCGCATTGACGTGAAACACCGTGTGCATGGCCGTCGGGTCGAGCTCGCGCAGCGCCCGCTCCGGCCGGTAATGCCCGCCGTGAAGTGTCCCGGAGCAGACGATGACGCGGCGCAGCCCGGCGCCGGCTGCCTGCAGCGCGACAGCGATGTCCCTGACTGTCGCCTCCCGCGAGGCGCTGTCATCTGCGCAAATGTGCCAGTGCACATTCTGCTGCACACCGGGTGGGGCTTCGCTGCGGCTGATGGCGTGCACCCGCCAGTCCGGCATGGCCTCCACCAGTGCTCGACCAATGCCACCACTGGCACCCACCACAATCGCCGCCTGTTCCGTCACGTCGGTCATCTCCCTGCCACAGCATGAACAGTACGCAGGCACGGGGCCAACGGATGCAAGGCGGATTCTGTCCCCGCTGCTTCACAGGGGCCGCGAGACGGCAACGACGTCAGCATCATCGACACGTCGCTTGAGCCTGAAACCGAGACCGCGGCAGAGTGCCAGCATCTTGCGGTTGTGTGCCAGGACCTCGCCCTCCATCAACTCGAGCCCCCGTTCGCGTGCCACATGAAACAGCGTCTCCATAAGCCGGCTGCCAATACCCAAGCCCTGGGTTTCGTCGGCGACCGCGAGGGCAAACTCGCAGGAGACAGCATCCGGATTCACCGCGTAGCGCGACACACCCACAATACGTTCGCCCGCCATACCCGCTTCGACCACAGCGACCAGTGCCATCTCGCGGTCGTAGTCGATCTGCGTGAAACGCGCCAGCATGGCGGTCGACAGGTGGTCGAGGCGGTACATGAAACGGTAGTAGCGGCTCTGCGCCGAGAGACCGTCGACAAAGCGCTGTTCCATGGCGGCATCTTCCGGTCGCATCGGACGGATAAGCAGGGGCTCGCCACCGGGCAGCGATAAGCGACTCTCCAGCTCGCTCGGATAGGGATGTATCGCCATATGGGCATAACGGGACAGTCGCAGGTCTTCACTGCTCGCAGCCACCTCGACAGTAACCCGCGCTGCATCCAGGCTCGCCCCGTCGCCAAGCGGCAGCGCCGGAATGCTGATGGTTTCGACCTCGGGCAGCTCACAGGCGATGGCCGACAGCGTCATCAGCATGTCTACCAGCGGCTCTTCCTGCTCAGGGGATAGCGTCTCCATGGCGAAGCGCTGCACCATGCGCCCGAGCAGCTCCCGGCACAGGTACTCGTTGAGCGGCGGCAGCGATGCCTGTACGCCGGGAAGCCGACGCAGCACGCTGCCGGCCGGTCCGAGAAACACCACAGGCCCGAAGGCCGGTGCCCGCGCCAGCAGAACCGCAATCTGTCGATCGCCCGGCGCGGGCACGGCACCTCCCTCGCCGCTCACCGGTCGGAACTGCGCATCCATGAGCGAAAACAGCTCGACCACCGCCGCCGTCGGTAACGCGGCGACCTCGGCCTCCACGTAACTGCGCAGAAGAGACCGCGCCCGCGAAAGGTCCGGCGCAGCATGCCGGGACAGCGGTGGCGTGAGCTGTAGCAGCAGATCCTGGCTGTTGCGGTAGCTGGCGAGGCAGGCGAGCGCGTCCATTGCACGCTCGGGACTGGAAAAATGCGGGATAGAGGCCGCGGACAACAGGGCCCGGCTCTGCGCCACAAGATCCTGTCCCATCCAGCAGGCCATGACCGGCTTCCCTGTGGGATTGACCTGTGCGACCAGCGCCTCGGCACAGGCCAGCGGATCAGTAACACCCTGGGGTGTCACCAGCGCCAGCAGGCTGTCCACACCCGGATCCTCCAGCAAAACTCCTGCGGCGCCCGCATAGCGCTCCGGGGAAGCATCCCCGAGGAGATCGACCGGATTGCCGCACTGCCAGCCCGGTGGCATCAACCCGGAAAGCGCGTCCTGGCTCTGCGGCGACAGGGTGGACAACGGCAGGCCATGGCGGCGGGCGCGATTGACGGCCATGGCACCGGGACCGGCGGCGTTGGTGATGATGGCGACGCGCTGACCCGACACCGCCCTCGTGCCGGACGCCAGGGTTCTCGCCGCCGTGAGCAGCTCGTGGACGCTGGTGACGCGAACAGCCCCCGCGCGCCGGACGGCGGCATCAAATGCCGCATCCGCCATTGACGCCCCGTCTGTCGCGGTGCCAGCGGCATCGTCGCCCCCGGACTTCAGCACCACAACCGGCTTTACCCGCGCCGCGAGGCGCAAACCGCTGACAAAGGCCCGGGCGTCGGCGATCCGCTCCACGTATAGCAGTATGCTGCGCGTGACAGTATCAACCGCGCAGAAATCCAGCAGATCGCCGAAATCCACATCCGCCGCCGCACCAGGTGACGCCAGCAGCGACAGCCCGAATTGATTGGAGGCGGCCCAGTCGAGCATGGCATTGCAGAATCCAACTGACTGGGACAGCAGCGCAACGCGCCCTGGGCCCACGGCGCTGCGGGCAAAGCTGGCATTGAAGTGCCAGGACGGTCGCAGGACGCCGAGGGTGTGTGGGCCGAGCAATGCGATCCGGTGC
>JAWLGG010000392.1:0-3542 GCA_041685155.1 Chromatocurvus sp. | reverse complement strand
CCAGTGGATGATTGCGGCG
The DNA here is from genome assembly GCA_041685155.1 of Chromatocurvus sp. Taxonomy (GTDB): domain Bacteria; phylum Pseudomonadota; class Gammaproteobacteria; order Pseudomonadales; family Halieaceae; genus Chromatocurvus. The sequence goes on along the minus strand of JAWLGG010000392.1, from coordinate 3,523 downwards.
GATCTCTGGGAGCCCCGCAAACGCAAGCAGGCACGTATTCACCAGCGGCGGTCTCGCCGCCCCTGTCGAGGCGAACTCATTCAGATCGACGGGTCGCTACACCGGTGGTTCGAGGACAGAGCAGATCCCTGCACGCTGATCGTGTTCATCGACGATGCCACGGGCGCACTGCTCGCCCTGCGGTTTGCGCCGGCAGAGACCACACAGGCCTACATGGAGACCCTGAGCACCTACCTGGCGCAGCATGGCCGCCCTGTCGCGCTTTACTCGGACAAGCACAGTATTTTCCGTGTCAACCACCCGGAGCGGGAGGGCGAGTTGACCCAGTTCTCCCGGGCCCTTAAAACGCTCGACATCGAGGCGATCCATGCCAATACGCCACAGGCCAAGGGCCGCGTCGAGCGCGCCAACGGCACGTTACAGGACCGGCTGGTCAAGGAACTGAGGCTGCAGGGGATCAGCGACATCGCTGCCGCCAATGCATTCCTGGCGGGTTTCATGGCCGACTACAACAAGCGCTTTGCCGTGGTGCCACAAAACCCGGCGGACGCTCACCGCCCCGTCCTGCACAGCGATGAGGAGCTTGACTGGATTCTACGCCTGCACCATACCCGCACCCTCTCAAAGAACCTCAGCTTCCAGTTCCAGAACCGGGAATACCAGATCCAGACTCGTGGCCAGGGCTATCAGCTGCGCCGCGCAGCCGTGACAGTCTGCGAGGCGTTCGATGGGGCTGTTACCGTTCTCCACCGGGGAAGGCCACTGATCTTCCGCCTGCTGGCCCAGGGCGAACCCCCTGCCATGCTTGACGACGAGAAAAGCATCCATCACACCGTGCAGCAGGCCAAGCGCAAGCAGCAGGAGAAACCCGCCTACAAGCCCGCACCTGACCACCCGTGGCGGCGCATGCCCATCAACCCATCAGCGACCAACTCAACAGGCTAATCAGAATCATGAGGGGACATTTCTGCTTTGGAGAAAAGGGGACATTTCTGAATTGGGTTGACATGCCCTCGTCGCTGAAGTGGCAGAGGCTGTCCGCCGCTACCGGCGCCTCTCGCTGCAGGTCGACGGCGTAGTCCGCAAAGGCATACACCGTGTGCGTGATGAACAGAAAGCAGGCAATGCGCAGTCCGCGCATGGCAATGACGCGCGCCGGCGTGAACGCCTCGTCCTCGAGCAGGTAGGTTTCCAGTTCAAACAGCACGAGCAGTGTGAACCAGGCGAGCTCGTCCAGCGTCGTGGCGAAGGCGCCCGCCCACTGCAGCAGGGACCAGTCCGGTCGCGCCGTGTGCGACGCCACGGTCACGTCATTGGTCACATAGACGGCAAAATTCACCAGCAGAAGAAGGTAGACCACGATCTTGATCGACTGCCGCAACGGCAGTCGGCGCTGACCCGACCCCGCGGATTCCCCTTCCTGCACGCCCGTACCCCGCAGCTGCATCCCCTTGCGCCCTTGTACGACCTTGCCGGGCGGCCTGCCTCCGGGCCTACACGCCGGCAGCCGGCTTGTGTATTCTCGGAGACCGGCCAACAACGACCCGCGCGGAGGACACGCCCCATGATGTCCGCAGAGTTCGTCAACAGCTACATCGAAGCCTGGAACGCCCGCGACCCCAGGCGTGTCGCCGGCCATCTCGCCGTCGGCGGCACCTACCACGACATGGGCGAACTGCGGCAGTTTGCGCGCCGCGATCTCGTTTCGCATCTGGAAGAGTACTTCAGCCGCGACAGCAGCCGCTATGTGCTGGTGGGCGATATTCTCGAGGGCCGGGATACCATCGCCTTCCAGTACCTGGCCTGCCCCATGGGAGACGACTTCAAGGCCAGTGGCTGGATGGGTGCCGAATTCATCACGCTGGCCGGGGAAGACAGCGCCAGCCGCATCGAGGACTACTATCGCGACTCACCCCGGCTGAGGGGCACACAGGATGACAGCGCCGGCAGGGAGCGCTATGCGAAATCCGGCCTCAGCCGCGGCGCCCGGGATGCGCTGCTGCACCGCCTGCGCGAGGCCATGGAGCGGGAACGCGTGTATCTCAATTCCCTTCTCTCCCTGCCTGAACTGGCGGCCAGCCTGGGCTGCTCGGTAAATCACCTGTCGCAGGCCATCAACGAGGGGCACGGCGTGGGCTTCTTCGATTTCGTCAACCACTACCGCATCCGCGACGCCATACGGATACTGTCCGCACCCACCGGGTGCCCCGGCATCCTCGACGTCGCCCTGGACGTTGGCTTCAACTCGACCTCGACCTTCTATGCGGCCTTCAAGCGCGCCACGGGCAAGACGCCGGCACAGTTCCGGCGCGAATCCCTGCGCGGCGGCTGAGGACGCTGCCGCATGTTCGGATTGCGCTCCCCGGTGGATACCACCGAACACACCGGTTCCTATTACGCCGCCTCCGCCAATGAACCCAGCGACTACCCGCGCCTGGAACAGGACCTCGAGACCGATGTCGTGGTCGTCGGCGCCGGCTTCACCGGCGTCAATACGGCACTGGAGCTCGCCGAGCGCGGGCGCGAGGTCGTACTGCTCGAGGCGAACCGGATCGGCTGGGGCGCGTCCGGGCGCAACGGCGGCCAGATCATCGGCGGTATCGGTCACGACCCGGAACGTTTCCAGCGTCATATCGGCAGCGACGGCGTGCGTCGCATCTACCAGCTGGGTATCGAGGCGCGGGACATCATCCGCGAGCGGGTCGAGCGCTATGGCATCGACTGTGACCTGAAATGGGGCTACTGCGACGTTGCCCTGAAGCCGCGACACATGAAGCAGTTTGCCGCCTGGCGTGATCACGAGGCGAGTATCGGCAACCCACACGAGTACCGGCTCCTCGACCGCGAGGAGCTGCGCGAGGTCGTGAACAGCGATGTCTACCTCGGCGGCCTGCTCAACTACGGCAACGGCCACCTGCATCCCCTCAACCTCTGCCTCGGGGAGGCGAGGGCCGCCGGGTCACTGGGCACGCGCCTCTTCGAGCAGTCGCGGGTGACCGAAGTCATACCCGGACCGCGGCCCCGCGTGGTAACGGCGCAGGGAAGCGTGCGGGGGAACACGGTGGTCCTCTGCGGCAACGCCTACCTCGGCAACGTCATTCCCCGGCTGGCCAGTCGCATCCTGCCCTCCAACAGCTCCGTCATCGCCACAGAACCCCTGCCTGAGGCGCTCGCGCGCTCGCTCATCCCGGGGGATGTGGCGGCCTGCGACCCGCGCACCGCCCTGGATTATTTCCGCCTCTCCGCCGACAACCGCATGCTCTTTGGCGGCCTGTCGAACTACACGGGCCTGGAGCCGCGGGATCTCGTCGGCACCCTGCGCCCGAAAATGCTGCGCGTGTTCCCGGCGCTCGCCGACGCACGCATCGATTATGGCTGGAGCGGACAGATCGGCATCGGCCTCAATCGCATGCCGCAGCTCGGGCGGCTGGATGGCAATATCGTGTACATCCAGGCCTATTCGGGACACGGCGTGGCGCCGACGCACGTCATCGCGCGCATCACCGCTGCCCTGATCGACGGC
>JAWLGG010000391.1:0-3549 GCA_041685155.1 Chromatocurvus sp. | reverse complement strand
TCGGAGCAGGCGCACATCCTGATGCGCCATGGCTGCTTCCTGGCGCAGGGCTACCTGTACAGCCGGCCCATTGCGCCTGCGGATTTCCGGCAGTTTTTCGACGAGCAGCTGTCCCCGCGCAGTCCGTCGGAAAAGGCGGGCGCCTAGACGCACGACCACACACATGATAATTTGCCCGAGTTGGCAGCTGCCTGGCCTCGGTGCAGGGACCACCATTCAGCAGGGCAGCCAGCAATAAGCCGACACGGACAACCCTGAAAAACTGTTCCCGGGAATTGGGGTAAACGACAATGACTTGCGCTGCATCGGCCTCCCCTGCGGATGTCGATTCTCACTCTGGCAGGCATCAATGAAACGCCTGACCATCGCCGGCAGAATCAACGCTCTTATCACGGTTCTCGCGGTCATTGCGGGGCTGCTGATCATCGTGTTCGTCGCCCGTCGGGAATACGACTATCGGCTCGATGAGCTCGTCCTGCAGGTCTCGACCCGGGTCGCCAGTCAACCGCAGCTGCAGCTCATGTTCTACTTCCAGGAGAAGGCGCAGATCGACGCCACGCTGGGGCAGTTCATGGCCCTGTCTCCCGCCGTGAGGCATGCCGTTCTGCGCAACAGCGTGGGCGAAATTATCGAGTCCAGAACGAGACCCTGGGCAGATGTCGATACCCTGCCCCGGTTCAGCGACGCACGTCGCAATGTCTCCGCTACCGAGCGATCGATCGTCCAGTACCGCAGCGAATCGGCACCCCCGGCGCAATCGCAGCTCGCCCGCCTTACCGGTGGCGAGACGGTAAACAGTCTCATCATTCCCATTGTGTCGGTCGTCAATCCGACAGCGCACGATCTGTCCCGGGATGCGTTTGCAGCGGCACTCACAGATCCCGACGAGGCCCGCAGCCTGTTCGTCACCGGTTACCTGGAAACCGGCATCAGCGGCCTGACGCTGTGGACGCAGACCCTTCCCGCAGTCGCCAGCTCTGCGACAACAGGCCTCGCCTTTGTTGTCTTCTGCCTCCTGGTTGCGCGACTGACGACCCGCCGCATCACCGCACCGCTCGGCGAACTGGCCCGCGTTGCCGACGACATTGCCTCGGGCAAGCAGACAGAAATGCTCAAAGTCGACGGCAGTGGCGAGATTCGCGACATCGCGTCGGTCCTCAACAGCATCATCTCCGGCATGCACAGTGAAAAGAAGCGCATGCATACCGATCGACAGCTGCTCAACCCGAAAGTGCACGAACGCACGACGCAGCTGGGTGAGCGTGAGCAGGCGCTGACGCGGGCGGAGCGGCAGGTGACTGAGACCCGGGACCGCCTCAGGCACCTCGCGTATTTCGATTCACTGACGTCGCTGCCCAACAGGCGGCTGTTCACCGAGCAGATGACCCTGCTGCTGCGCCTGGCGGCCCGCAGCGAGCAGATCGTCGCCCTGCTGCTGCTGGACCTGGACAACTTCAAGCGCATCAACGAATCGCTGGGACACCGTATCGGCGACACGCTGCTGGTTGAGGTGGGCGAACGTCTTGCCAGCTGCATACGCGAATCGGATGTGGTGCACCGGAATGCAGAGAACGAGCCCTCGCGGATAGACCTGTCGCGCATGGGTGGCGACGAATTCACGGTGATTCTGAACCAGCTCGACGATCTTGCGGGCGCGGAGCTTGTCGCCCGCCGATTGGCCAACAGGCTGTCGCAGCCTTACATGCTGGACGGCCAGGAGATCATCATCACCTGCAGCATAGGCATCGCTGCCGCGCCGCTGCACGCCGATGACGTGGAGGGTCTTCTGCGCGCCGCCGGTACCGCGATGTTCAACGCCAAGAAAGAGGGCCGCAACCGCTACCTGGTATTCAACGAGGACATGGAAGGCGCCAACCGGGAGCGGCTCAGGCTTGAAACGGAGCTGAGGAAGGCCGCGGAACGCGATCAGTTCCGTCTGCACTACCAGCCCCAGGTCGACGCGCAGAGCGGCTGCGTGATCGGCGCGGAAGCGCTGGTGCGCTGGCAGCACCCGGAGCTGGGCATGGTGCCACCCTTCAAGTACATACCACTGGCGGAGGAGCTCGGGATCATCGGCGAGATCGGCGAGTGGGTGCTGCGCCGGGCCTGCAGCGACCTGGTCGAGCTGCGCGACCGCGGTCACATCCTGCCACGGGTATCCGTCAACGTGTCCGCGCTGCAGCTCTCCGAGTCTTTCGTGCATCTCGTTGCCGACGCGCTGGACAGGAGCGGGCTCGAACCGGAGTCACTGAAGCTGGAAATCACCGAAGGGGTCATGATCGACAATGAGGATGGCGCGATGCGCATCTTCAATTCACTCAAGGACCTCGGCGTGCTCCTGTCGATCGACGATTTCGGCACCGGCTACTCGTCCCTGAGCTACCTGACCCGGCTGCCGTTATCGGAGCTGAAGATTGATCGCAGCTTTGTTCTGGGACTTGAGGATGGGGTTAAAGGTGGCGACCTGGTCCGCGGCATTATTGCCATGGCAAAGAGCCTGAACCTGAACCTGGTCGTAGAGGGCGTGGAAAACCCGATTCAGCTCGCGTTCTTCCGCGAGCAGGCGGTGCATACCGTGCAGGGTTACCTGTTCAGCCCGCCAGTAGCGCTGGACGCCCTGGCGGAGCTACTGGCGCCGGGCCACTTCACTGAGCAGATCAACGGACTGCAGAACCCCGACGTCGAGGATTCCCTGACCCTGGAGCAGGCCTGAGCATCGCGGCAGCACAGGAGCGCGACCGCTTCCGGTCAGGCAGAATCGCCGGCCTGTCTCTTTTTCAGCGCCTGGATATTGGCCAGGTTCTTGCGGTAGGCGTCCGCGACCTTGTCTATTCCCGATTCCGTCAGTCCACCTTCGTTGCCGGCAACCGAGTAGGTCGCGTGAACGCCCGACGCGGTCATGAGCGCCCAGGAGATGACGTCCGTGCCGATGCCCTCGTCCTTCATCGCATTCGCCAGCGCGATAAAACGCTCCATACACGCCTGGTGCTGTGCATTTTTGTCTTCTGCCATATTGCCCTGCTCCGCATTCGTTCCCAGGTCGCAAGTCTAGCATTTCCCGTGTCAGTAATCCCGGGGCCGCGGAGGCAGGGCGCAGGCTTTTACTTGAGGCGACGCACACACTTGGGTAGTCTCCCCGACTTCCCCGCAAGAGCCTGAAAGAGACCGTTGATGCACAGCGTAAAATTCCCGCCGCTGCTGCTCGCTCTTGCGCTGCTGTACGGACCCACCGCGTTGACGGAAGACAGTAAGCAGGATACGGACTTCAAGCGCACCTGGTCAGCAAAGATCGGCGCCGGCCGCGAGTACGACAGCAATGTCTCTGTGAGCGAGGTGGACGCGAGTTCCGGTGAAAGTGACTACGCCTGGACGCTGGACCTCGGCGTTGGCGTCAATCAGTCGCTGGGGGGAAAAACCGAGCTTTCCCTGAATTATGACCTCAGCCAGAGTCAATACGACGAATTCTCCTTTGTTGACCGACAGACGCACATCCTCGGTGCGAACCTGTCCACCGACCTGACAAAAACCAAGGCCGGCCTGTCCGCCTAC
>JAWLGG010000390.1:0-3555 GCA_041685155.1 Chromatocurvus sp. | reverse complement strand
CGAGTGCAGGACTGGCCGTCGCCAATTCAAGCGAGTGCAACGCGGCTCACGGTGCTTGTGCTGCGGCCCTTCGGGAGTCGCTGTACGGACGCGACTCAGCGTTGCGCTTCTTGACAAGGGAACCACCCTTGCCGGCGAAACGCGCCTTGATTCGCGTCCGCACAGCGACTCTGAGCATTACCGAACTTACCGCGTGGCCCACTGGGCGATCGCCGTGGTTATATTCTATCAATGCCAGAACAGGAGGTAAGACACTATGGGATTCGCACTGTCCGGGATGCAATTGACCAGCACCGCATTCGAGAGCGGAGGCACTATTCCTCCGAAACACACGGGAGAGGGTGATGACGTTTCACCGGCGCTGGCCTGGCATGACGCGCCGGAGGGTACACGCGCCTTCGCCGTGATCTGTCATGATCCCGACGCGCCGCTGGTGAGCGACCGCGGCACCTATGGCTTTGTGCACTGGGTTGTCTACAACATCCCGGGTGGCGTCAGCGAGCTGGCCGAGGACAACAGCCTCTATACCGGCGGGAAGAACGACTTCGGCAACACCGGGTACGGAGGTCCGATGCCCCCGAACGGGCATGGCGATCATTATTATTACTTCTGGGTGTTTGCCCTGGACCATGATGCAGAGCTGGAGGAAGGTCTCACGCTCTGGGATCTGCTGGCGAGAATCGAGCCGCACCTCCTGGGCATGAACCGGCTGGTCGGTCTGTACCGCCGCGATTGATCCGATCGCAGCCAGCCGCTGATACAGGTACTGGCTTGTCTTTCCGCGGACCAGAACGCCGTCAGAGGAGTATCCCCGAGCGGCCGGTTCGGTCTTCTTCCGCGCATCACCCAAGCCCTGACTTTCGCATCATCCATAGCGCGTGCCCGCGGATGGCCTGGCGGCCACTCCGCGTGTATTATTTGCTGGTTATATCAGGTGATAAATACCGATGTCTGTCATCCAGTCCCTTACCAATAGGGCCATTTTCCAGAGCCTTCGGAGTACGACGCTCGCAATAACCGGTTCCGCCTGCACTATTGGCGGCCTTGTGGCGGACGTACTGCAGCCGATTGCACCCTTTGCCTCCTATCTGTTCGCAATCAGTACACTGGCCTTTATTGTTCTTTTCCTTATGTACCGCAGGGGTAAAGATGACCTCCTCGGCGCCGTCGCTTTTTCAGGTATCGCCGCCGGCGTGTTCGGCCTCATCGTGGTCTTTCAGTCTGGTGGCGAGGCCGAGGAGAGCGGGTTTGTGGCAGCTGCAGTTCCCGGCATCGCGAACATGCAATCGAGGCTTGGCATTATCGACGCCAAACTCGACAGCATCGCAGAGGACACCCGGAGTCTTCGTGAAAGCACCGGTCGCATCGAGGACAGCTCTTCAAGGGTGCTGAAAACCCTCGAGGAAATGCGTGCAGATTTTGCCACGGGAGGCCTGATTGCTAGGCCAGGCACACCTGAGGAACACTACCATAACGCACGATTGCATGAACTTGGCGGCGATTATTCCGCCGCGCGTCGCTCCTACATCAGTTATTTTCAGAGTGAACTGCCCCTCCTCGATCCGCACCTGCGCTTTCTTGCGTTTCTGAGGGTGCAGGAGGGTCCGGCTGGCGCCCGCGAAACCTATATGACGCTTATGGTAGGGAAGGAAGGTGGCATCCCTGCCTATGTCCGACTACTGCTTCTCGAGCCGCCCCAGCGGCTTCTGGCGCTCGAGGAATACGCCGGGGGGCACCCCGACTTCGCGCCAGTGTTCTACCACCTCAGCGAGGAGGTGTCGCAGCGCCGCCTCGGAACCCAGACCCTGGCAGACATGCGCGAGGAACAGCGCTATCTGCAGGCGTTTCAGGCAGCGGACGAGTCAGGAGGTCTCGTAAGGCACATCATCGACCAGTCCCTTGTCGAGGACTGGCGTAAAGATGCCGCCGAGCGCATGCAGGCCCTGAACCGGCTGGGCGAGGGCGTTATGGAGGCGCCTGTATCGATCGCCTTTACCGCCAATAATAGTGGCTATACCGGCGCCGTGACCATCGCGGAGCCGGCTCTGGAGGTCCTGTGGGGTGAGGAGGGCGGAGCCGGGCTGCGCAGCACCGGAGACGGCGTTGTCATCAATCCGCAAACGGGCAGAGTCGCCCCCCGGATGTTTTTCAACCTACCCGCCACGCAGCGGGATACAGGCATTGAAATAAGCTATCGCGATATTCGCGGTGTTCTGCAGGGGCCATTCCGGTTTGATTTCAAGGCCCGCCGCCAGAGCGAGGACTCCAACCGGAGGATTCTTGAATCAACCGCAACGAGCTGGGTGAGCTTTCGCGATTACGAGGGAAAGCGCCTGCTCTATTTCTCTCATCTGATGAGTTATCGAGGCGGTATAAAGAGCATTCATTACGCGCTGAACAGCCCGGAACCGCGCAAGCCGTATCGCTTTCCCGCCTGGAACAAGCCGGGAATGGCTCCCATTGATGCGAGAACACCCATGTTCATCACCGTGCCGAGAAGTACTCGGTATGTTGCCGTGCAACTGACCTACAAGGACGGCGAGAAATCTCCCGTCCAGCGATTCGACTATCCCGGCTGATGAACGTCCTGTCATGCCCTGAGAGGCTGGGATGAACACGCAGGGTCCGCGGCTGAAAGATCGCCTTCGGCCCCTGGTGATCAATACCGGTACGCCGTTTGCACGCGGGTGTCAGGCCGTCATACAGCTGCTGATAGTCCTTTCCATCGTCGCCTTCACCATCGAAACCCTCCCGGATCTGTCGCCCGAGCTGCGTGGCAGGCTTCGTCTGTTCGAAGGGATTATCATCGGAATCTTTACGGTCGAATACCTGCTGCGCCTGTGGCTGAGCGAGAAGCGTCTCGCATTCGTCTTCAGCTTTTATGGCATCATTGACCTACTGGTCATTCTGCCTTTCTACCTTCAGTTTGGCCTTGACCTGCGCAGCCTGCGCATTCTCTGGCTGTTTCGACTCTTTCGCCTGTTCAAGCTCGTTCGCTACATAGACGCAGCAAAGCGCATAGCAGATGCCTTTCGGATGGTGCGCGTCGATCTGGCCGTTTTCAGCATTGGCGCATTACTGGTTTTCTATCTTGCTGCAGTCGGTATCTACTTTTTCGAGCGAGATGCACAGCCGGAGACGTTTGCATCCGTCATTCACGCGTTCTGGTGGGCGCTGGCTACCCTGACCACGGTTGGCTATGGTGATGTTTACCCTGTGACGCTGGGTGGCAGGATCTTCACGTTTTTTATCCTGATGATCGGGCTTGGCGTATTTGCGGTTCCGACAGGGCTGATCACGATGGCTATCGTCAGCACCCGCAAAGCCGTTCTTGATGACTAGTGGGCCACGCGGTAAGTTCGGTAATGCTAGTGGGCCAGCCTGACTTCACGCCGTTTCTGCTACCGCAAACGCAGCGCGTTCGGCGGACTCCAGTGCGCCCTCCATCCCGAGGTTGGTCAAACCGGGATGCTCACCGCAGAATACGCTTTCAGCACAGCGTCACATCGCGTAAGATCCGCGCATGAAGGAAATACGCTCCAGCCTGCGAGTCGC
>JAWLGG010000389.1:0-3557 GCA_041685155.1 Chromatocurvus sp. | reverse complement strand
CACCGCCGATGAACTGCGCAGCTGCGGCCTGTGCTGGCCGGTGGAGCGCGCCCTGTTCCAGACCATGGTTGCCGCCGCCGGCCTGGACCTGGTGCGACGGCAGATTCTCGGGCTGCCGCCCTTGCCCAGACTGGCCGTGCAGCGGCGTATCGACGAAGGCCAGCAGGCCACGCGGCCGGCTCAGTCTCAGTAAAGCCGGATCCTGACCCGCAGCCTATTGCGCCGAAGACAGCCTGTGCCAGACCAGTGAGTGCAGCCTCACTACGCCGTCTGCGGTATCCCTGCCGCTGAGCACCAGCGTGTGCCCGTCAAGCTCCGCGTGACGGAGCTGTTCAGTGCCGACAAAGTTCGGATTCAGGCTCTGCGTGACGTAATGAATGATGTCACCTTCGACCACCCGGTAGCGACCGGCGTAGTGAAAATACGACAGGTAGGCCCGCGCCAGCTTCTCCTCCGGAATCTTCCGGAAACTGATGTCTTCCGGCAGGGTCTGTCGGTCGCTGCGACCGATGGAAGCGCTCATCCAGTCATCCGCGGTGTACATCAACAGTCCCGTCGGATCCTCGCCGAAGGGGCTCGTATACTCCTCCCGGTCAGAATATCCCACTGACCAGGACTCCAGCTGCCAGGTCCCCACCAGGTCGTTCTTGCTGATCATGCGCTCTCTCCCGCTGTTACCCACATTCCACAGGCGGTCGCGCCGACTGCGGCAAAGCGCAAGGATACACCGTCACGCCCCGAAGATGGACTGTCCGAAGCCTGCTGCTGAGCGCCCCCTACAGGACATTCCCATCAACATTTCCTCGGTCAGCGCGCAAAAGATAGCCAGGCTGCGACTCACGGGGATTTCGAAGATCGCACGCTACGTGCCCGGCCTGGCGGTCATCGACCGCGGGCCGCGTGACGAAGTACCCGATATTCTGGTGCGGGGACTGAATACATTACAACTCGGCCCCGGCTTCACCAGCAACACCGTCACCACCTACTTCGGCGACATTCCCATTCCGCTGGACGTCAACCCCGTTGACCTCGAGCGGGTCGAGGTCCTTATCGGCCCCCAGGGCACCCTCTATGGGCAGGGCACCATGGGCGGGGCCATTCGCTACATCCCCATGCGCGCCGATCCCGAGGCCTTCTCTGCGGACGTGCGCGGCACCCTGAGCCAGCAGAACTTCGAAAGCGACGACCTCTACATCGAGGCGTTCATGAGTACGCCGCCGATAGTCCTGTGCGACCCGCTCCGGCGGCACCTGCAGAGCAGCGGCGATGACGGCGGGATCGAGAACGTCACTGCTGTCCACGTGACTACCGTCGCTGTATCGCAGCACATCGCCAAAGTCCTGGATCTCACCGAGGCTGTCGATCGCCACATGGCTGGCCAGCATACGCTCCACCAGTGTGGTTCCGGTGCGCGGCATGCCAACCACGAACAGCGCCTCGCCACTACCGCCCGACACCCGGGCGCGGCATACGCCCTCCCTGACGCAGGAACGCGCGCAGCGCAGCTTCGCGGCGCTCCGGCGGCAGTTCCATGAGGATATCCAGCATGCTCTCGTGGAGTACGGCCTGGTAGCTGTTGCTGCTCTGGCGCAATGCTCCAAGGGCCGCGGAGGCGCGGTCGCGATCCAGGGGCTCTGCGCGGATCGCACTTGCAAGCGCCTGCAACGCTCCGCGCAGGGCGGCGCGCTCCGGCATGGCGCCGCCCAGGCGTGCGCGCAGCCTGGGCTGCAATTCCCGGCGCAGGGCCGGGTCCATGTCGCGCAGCGCCCAGGCCATAGGTGGTGGCTGTGCGGGTGTGTCCCTCAGGATGCGGCCCAGTACGGCGCCGCCCACAAGAAGATTGACTGCCACCGACAGCAGCAGCGCAAGGCCCAGCCAGCGATTCGCATTCATCGTATCTCCTCAGGCGCCGTGACCATCAGCAGGTAGCGCTCCTGCGTCTCCCATTGCGTCGGCCCGGTCCCGGGTGACAACCCGGCGCCCAGCGCCGCACCCAGACCCAGCGTCAAACTGGCAGCCAGGGCCGGGCGCCACAGCTCGCGGGGGGTGCGCGGCAACAGCCGTGTAAGGAGCCGGTCCACGGGGTGGCGGGGCGGCAGCGACGCGAGAATCCCATGCGCCCCTGTTGTCGGCGCTACAGCCCAGCAGTCCAGCCAGCGATCCAGCGCGCGCGCCTCATCGAGAAATCTCCCGGCGCCGGCGTCGCACTGCAACAACTCCAGAGCGGCAGCCCGCTCCTCGTCAGGCCAGGCCTCCGCCTGTCCCCCGTAAACCTCCAGAAGCCGGGAAAAACGCTCAATATCCATTCTCATTCTCCATAGCCTGGCGCAGGCGGCGACGGGCACGACCCAGCAGGGAGTCCATGGCCTCGACACCGACACCAAGGACAATCGCCGCCTCCTGATTGCCGAGGCCCTGATAGTGGCAGAGTAACAACGCATCGCGCTGGCGCTCCGGCAGCGCATTCACGGCCGCGCGCACCCGCGCTGTCCTGGCGGCGGCCTCGAGGTCCCGCTGCGGCGTGGTACCGGCATCCAGTTCGGGAAGGCCATCCCCCGCCGGAGTCACCCGGCCATGCTTGCGTCGCCAGTCGACACAGAGATTGTGCGCAATCCTGTGCAGCCAGGTGGTGAGCCGCGCCGATGCCGGCCGGCTGACCGACGCGTCAGGGTCGCGGGCCACCGACGCGGGGGTATCCGCCGGGGCGGCGGTCGCGCATGCGACCGAACTCACCGGCGTCAATATAGCCATCGCCATCGCGGTCGAGGCGCTCAAACGCGCCCCGTTGCGCCTCGGCGGCGGTAACGTAGCCATCCCCGTCCGCATCCAGCTCTACGAACATGTCGTCCGCCCACTTCGCAATACGCCCGGCACGCTCCACCCGCACGGCGTCGTGCTCGGCGCGGCTGATACGACCGTCTCCGTTGGAATCCGCGCGCTCAAGCAACTTGAGTCCCGGGCCTCGGCCACGGAGCGTGAATTCCTCCGCGCTGACAAGCCCATCCCCATCCTCGTCCATGGCGTTGATGATGGAAGCGGGATCGGGCCGCGCAAGCGCTCCCTGGGCGATCAGCAAGGCGACGGCCAGGGTTCCGCACTGCGTTAACTTTCTCATGGTTGTTTCTCCAGTCTGTTGCAAACACGTCTTGTGTCCTGCCGCTTTCTCTTACGATCGGGGCAGCAAAATCCGTCGGTCGCGAGAGCGAGCCGCAGGACGACTGGCGGATGCCGCGCGACTGGCAAGTGCAGAGTCTAGCGCAAGGCGCAGCTGCTACCGGCAGAAGCCGCGACGGAAATCCCGAGCTCGCGCGTAACAGGGGGAATATAGACGCGACTGACGCGTCGACAGAGACACAGCGACACGGCAGCCCGGAAACGAACAACAAGAGGGGAAAGCCATGAATCGATCCTTGCGAACCGCCTTTCTGGTCCTGCTGCTGAGCCTGACCGCTTGCGGTGGCGGTGGTGGCGCAGAATCCGCCGCAACGGCGCCTCAAGCGGAAGGGCCGGCCCTGGGGTCGGGCGAGGCCGCCGAGGAGAGCCCGCCCCCGCGCGAG
>JAWLGG010000388.1:0-3566 GCA_041685155.1 Chromatocurvus sp. | reverse complement strand
CCAGGCTGGCATCGCCCAGGATCAGTAACACCTGTGCCCGGGCGCCCGCGCTCGACGCGAGCAACAGGGTCGCGATACACAGCCACCGTATGACAACTCCGGGACATCCCCCCATGGCACACCCTAACTGCCGCCGTCGGCGACAGAATGCCCCGACAAGTACATCGAAAGGCTAGGCGAGGGCACCATCCGGTGCTTGACCTCTTCATGACATTGCGTGACATTAATAGGACTATGTCGCCATTTGCGGATAAATCGGCCACTCGGGGTGGAGAGTACGTTTCTACATCCTCGTCGACGGCCATGCAGGCAACAGCCTCGGTGCTGCAGTACCGCTTTGCCGATTTCAGTCTCTCGACCCGTCGCCAGTGCCTTTGCCGGGATGGCGCCGAGATACCGCTCAGCAGCAAGCTCTATCACCTGCTGCTCGCCTTCCTCGAACAACCCGACACCGTCCTGACCAAGGCCGACATCACGCGCGCCGCCTGGCCGGGTCAGATCGTCACCGACGCCGCCATCGCCAAGCAGATGCAGCGCCTGCGCCAGTTGCTGAATGACACGGAACGCGAGGTCCCGCTGATCGAGACACATCGCGGCATGGGGTATCGCCTCACCTGTACTGTTACAGCCGAGCACCGGCAGCCGGCAGGCAAGGCGGAGGTGGCGAAGCGTCCGCGGTACTGGCCGCGCCTTGCGGTGGCTGCTCTCCTGCTGGTGGCAGTGGGCGGGTGGCTGGGCCTGGACTCACAGGAAAGTCGCGGCACGGCGGCCACGTCAGACCCGGCGGCGCTGGCACTGCAGCCGGTAACAGCCGATGACTCCCTGTTGACCGAGGGTGCGACCGAGTACTTCGCAGCGAAACTCGGATCTTCGGCAGAGATTGCACCGGTGTTCACGCTCGAGGGTGAGCCGGCGTATGGGGCAGACCTGGCGAGTCTACGCCTGGCGGGGTCCCGATCGGGACCGGTGGCCGCGATCAACCTCGCGCAGGACGAGGGCGACTACGCTCTCACCATAAGTCTCAGGGACAGGGGTCAGAAACAGCGCGTCGCGTTCAGCGGAAGCTCCATTGCAGACGTGCTGAAGCGCGGCACAGTCTGGTTGCGCACCGAGGTCGGCAGTCTCGATTCCGCAGATTCGCCCTCGCCGGACAGCTACGCGCTGGCAAGCTACTTTACCGGCCTGGCCGCAACCGGCGCGGGACATACCTGTGAGCGCGCCATGGAGTACTATCGCGCAGCGGTGACCCGCGATCCGGGTTTTCACCGCGCCCGCTTGCGACTCGCGCGCTGTGAGCGCGTGCTCGGGCGGCCCCATGAGGCCGCGGCCCTCGCCACCGCCCTGCTGGCGGAAACGGAACGGGCGACCCCGGAAGTACTTCTTGAGGCACGCTTGGTCGCTGCGCGCGCCCACCATGACCTGGGTAATGCAGAAGAGGCCAGACGCTACCTGGAAGCGGTTGAACCCGGGGGCGCTGAGAAACGACCGCTGACACGACTGCAGACCCTGGCGGCGCTGACCTTCCTCGCCCGGCTGGATGGAGATACCGGGCGGGCCGTCGCACTCAACCGGGAACGCCTGGCGCTGGCGCAGTCGCATTACCCGCTCGCGCCCTACCTGACCGAGATACACCTGGCGCTTGCCGACGACTACCTGGCAACCGGCGACCACGAGGCACTGCTTGCACACGCGCAGGAGGCCCGGAACCTCGCCGAGGAGAGCGGCGATGGCGAAGCAGTGATCGCGAGCTATCGCTATCTCGCCAGCAGTTATTTCCGCAATGGCGACATGGATGCCGCAGTACAACTGGCCTTCGCCGCCCGCCCTCTCATCAGGCAGACGCGCTCGGTGCCCGCCAAGGCCTACTTCCTGCAGTTTGCCGCCATGGCGCTGAACCTGCGCGGCCTGTTCGACCCCGCCCGGGAGTACACGGAGGCGCTGCGGACATTGAGCGAGGAATCGTCCGACCCCATGTACGGCGCCATCGCCGACCTGACCGTCATGCATCGCCTGTATGTGCAGGGCGCCTATGCCCCGGCACATGCTCTGGCCAGCAGCACACGGGCTCGGCTGGAGGTCGGCACTTCCGCTCACGCCGCCATACCGCTGGCGCTGTCTTTCGAGGCGATTGCCGCCTCGCGCAGCGCGCCGCTACCGGAGGCAATGCGCCTCGTCGAGGCCATGGCGTCACGCTACCCTGACAATCCCGCAGTGCGAGTGTCCGGGCTGCGCGCCCGCGGCCATATCGCGGCGAGGGACGGCCGGGTACAGGACGGCGTTCAGATGCTGCGGCAGGCCGAAGCCATTTATCGCGATACCGGCATGGCCAGCGTCGCCAACTACGTCGCCTACGAGCTCACCGAACTGCGCATGGCAAGCGACCCAGTCCCGCCGTGGGACGACATCGAGCGCCTGTCTTCATTTTCGGAGTTCGATTACCCGCTCGCCCGTTTGCAGGCCCACGCCCATGCCGCCGAAGGCAACTACATCGGCGCGACCACGGCGCTCGAAGAGGCGCGCCTGCGCGGCAACGACCTGTGGACTGATCAGGACCAGCTTCTACTGGAGGAATACCGGTCCGTACTGTCGATGGCGGATGCGGGCGTGGAGGATGAACCTGCGCCAGGGGATATCCGCTGATTTCCATTACAACCACCCTGGCGCGAGAGCCGTGCTAGGTCGTCGTCGATTGTTCAGGCTGATGGCTGCCGGTGGCATGTTGGCAGCAGCCGGCGACCTGCTGGCGCAGGAAGGTTCCGAGACCGAGCTAGACTTCGTCTTCGTCCCCGGCACATGGCTCGGCGGCTGGACCTGGGGCCCTGTTCGGGACCGCCTCTGGCGTGAGGGCTACCGCGCATTCACGCCGACCATGAGCGGCGTGGCCGAACGCGCCGCGGTCGCCCATCCGGACATCGACCTGTACACGCACATTCAGGAGATCGTCGACCTGATCGAGTTCGAGGACATGCGCCGCGTCATCCTGGTCGGGCATTCCTTCGCGGGCCTTACCATCACGGGGGTCGCCGATGCACTGCGCGACCGCATGGCGCACCTCGTCTACTTCGACGCCCTGGTGCCGCGCCCCGGCACCATGAAGGCCTGGCCGGACCCTGATTCCGATGGCCGCTATCCTGAGAAACACCAGAAGCGCTTCGACGCTCTCGTGGATGGCTACCTCATGGACTTCTTCCACGACTACCCGATGGACATGCTGGTCTCGGACGAGTACCCGGAACTGCGTCGCCAGCTGCGCGAACGCATACGTCCGCACCCGTGGAAGCAGTGGAGCACGCCGCTGGTGCTGGAAAACGGCGGCTACGACGGCCTGCCGAAGACCTACGTCCGCTGCGCGGGACAGAAACACAGCCCCAGCTCGGACTGGATGCCCGGCCCGGCCAAGAACAACCCCGACTGGAACTGGATCGACCTGCCGGTCAGTCGCATGGGGATGATGACCCATCCCGACGAGGTCACGGAGATGCTACTGGATATCGCCCGCCCCTTTGGGGTCAGGTCCGGGACCAGGTCCCGGCCCTGGTGCCCGCCCTGACCCCCCAATGATTTCC
>JAWLGG010000387.1:0-3572 GCA_041685155.1 Chromatocurvus sp. | reverse complement strand
CTTGCAATGAGATTCATGCTGACACTATTGGCAGGAATTTTGACAATGATGGCAGAAATGGCCCTGGGTCACCACAATGCGGACTGCCCCTGACACCACCTGGGACCGCCCGGTCCGCATAATAGTGTATGAGTATCAATAACCTGTGTGCGTTCGGCCGGCCCCGCCCCGCTCCTGGCACAGACGTTGCTAACACCCCTTACGACAACCGATCTCGTGCGCCTGCTGGCAGGCCGCGATGGACACAGACAGGAGCAGGAACCCCATGACCGCGACACACCCGACCGCCACCGGTACACCCGATGTGATTCCCTTCTTTGATGAGCCGACCAATACCCTCACCTATATTGTGCGTGACCCCGGGAGCGAACACTGCGCGCTTGTAGATTCCGTGCTCGACCTCGATTACGCCTCGGGCACGATCGACTATGCCAGCGCTGATCGCGTGATCGCCTATATCCGCGACAACCGCCTGACGCTGGACTGGATTCTGGAGACGCACGTACACGCCGACCACCTGTCGGCCGCGCCCTATATCCGGCAGGAACTTGGGGGGCGCATCGCCATCGGCGATCACATTCGCACCGTGCAGGAGGCATTCGGCAGCATTTTCGATGCCGGGCCGGCATTCCGCCACGATGGCTCGCAGTTTGATGTCCTCCTCGCCGAGGGGGACACCATTGCGGTTGGCGGCATGACGGGCTTTGCGATGCACACCCCGGGCCACACGCCGGCCTGCATGAGCTACGTTATCGGTGACGCCGTTTTCGTCGGCGACACGCTGTTCATGCCGGACTACGGCACCGCCCGCTGCGACTTCCCGGGCGGCGACGCGGCGACCCTGTACCGTTCGATCCGACGCATCCTGGCACTTCCGCCAGAGACCCGTATTTTTGTCTGCCACGACTACCTGCCCGACGGCCGGGAACTGGAGTTCGAGACGACCGTCGCCGCGGAGCGCGCCGGGAACATTCACGTGAAGGATGGCATCGGCGAAGCGGAGTTTGTCGATATGCGCGAGAAACGCGACGCAACGCTGGGCATGCCCCGGCTGATCCTGCCATCATTGCAGGTCAACATGCGCGCCGGGCACCTGCCACCGCAGGAAGCAGATGGCCGCTTCTTTCTCAAGGTCCCGCTGAACGCCTTCGGCGGGCCCGAGCTGTCGCGGCTTGCCCCTGATTCGGAGACACAGGCATGAGCATCAATGTCATCAAGGTGAACGAGGAGTTTTCCGTCTCGCCCCAGATCCGGCTGGAGGACATCGACACCCTCGCCGGCACGGGCGTACGCTCGCTCCTGTGCAGTCGTCCCGACGGGGAGGCGAATGACCAGCCGACCTTTGCGGAAATTGAGGCGACGGCGCGCAGGGCGGGTCTGCAGGTGGCACACGTGCCGGTCATTTCCGGCAAGGTCAACGAGGAGAACGTCGACGATTTTCTCGCCGCTTTCGAGGCGCTGGACAAGCCGGTGCATGCGTTCTGCCGCACCGGTACGCGGTCCATGACGCTCTGGAGCCTGTACCAGCGTCGCCTTGGCGTCAGCGATGAAACCCTGCTGGCCAGGGCGCGGGCGAGCGGCTTTGACCTGGCAGAGGCGCTGGGCATCGCCGTGGCCGCGCCGGCATCGGACGTTCCCGGTCGCCGCAAGGATCACTACGATATCGTTATCGTCGGCGCCGGCGCGGCCGGTATCGCCGTGGCCTCGAGTCTTCGTGCCCGCACCCACGGACTGTCGATCGCGATCATCGACCCGGCCCAGGTGCATTACTATCAGCCAGGCTGGACACTCGTGGGAGCCGGCGTCTTCACCCAGCAGGAAACCGTGAGGACCATGGCGTCGCTGATTCCGGATGGGGTGACCTGGATACAGGCGGCGGTGGGCAACTTCGAGCCGGACGAAAACCGCATACGGCTGGAGGATGCCCGGCCGATCTATTATGACCGCCTGGTCGCCGCGCCCGGTATCAAGCTCGACTGGCACGGTATCGAGGGACTGGTGGAAACCCTGGGGCAGAACGGCGTCACCTCTAACTATCGCTTTGACCTCGCGCCCTATACCTGGCAACTCGTCAGTTCGCTGCGCGGTGGGCGCGCGGTGTTCACGCAGCCGCCCATGCCGATCAAGTGTGCCGGTGCGCCGCAGAAAGCCCTTTACCTTTCGGCTGACCACTGGAAACGCAGTGGTGCGCTAAAGGAGATGGAGATCGCCTTCTACAACGCGGGACAGGTGCTGTTTGGCGTGAAGGAGTATGTTCCGGCACTGATGAAATACATGGAGGCCTACAACGCGGAGCTCAATTTCGGTTACCGCCTGCTGCGTGTGGATGGCCCGGGACGGACGGCGTGGTTCGAGACCCAGAATGAACAGGGAGAGGCCGTCGAGGTATCCACTGCCTTCGATATGCTCCACGTCTGTCCCCCGCAGACGGCACCGGACGTAGTGCGGGCAAGCCCCCTCGCGGACGCGTCGGGCTGGATCGACGTCGACCAGAATACGCTGCAGCACAAGGTCTACGACAACGTCTGGGGCGTCGGCGACGCCATGAACGCGCCCAATGCCAAGACCGCTGCGGCTGCGCGCATGCAGGCTCCCATCGTCGCCAACAACCTCCTGCAGCATGCGGGTCTGGCATCCGGTGTCTCGCACTACAACGGTTACGGCTCCTGTCCGTTGACCGTCGAGCGTGGCAAGATAGTGCTCGCGGAATTCGGCTACGGTGGCAAATTGCTGCCGAGCTTTCCCCGCTGGATCATCAACGGACAGAAACCGTCGCGTATGGCATGGCTCCTCAAGGAGCGCATCCTGCCGCCGGTCTACTGGAAGGCCATGTTGAAAGGACGTGAGTGGATGGTAAACCCCGAGCGCAGCAAGCCGGCCTCCGCCGACGCATGAGGCTGGATATGCGGCGGTGGCTGCCGCCGCTGACCTGGGTTCGCGGTTACCGTGGTGCGGCTGCGGCCAGCGACCTGCTGGCGGCGGTGATAGTGACGGTCATGCTGATACCCCAGTCGCTGGCCTATGCACTACTGGCGGGCCTGCCCGCGGAAATGGGCCTCTACGCCAGCATACTGCCGCTCATCGTCTATGCCGTCTTCGGGACCAGTCGCACGCTCTCCGTCGGTCCGGTCGCCGTGATCTCGCTGATGACCGCGACAGCGGTGGGCAAGGTGGCCGCCGAGGGCAGCGCGGACTACGCCAGCGCCGCAACCGCCATGGCGATGATGTCCGGCCTGATGCTGGTCGGCATGGGGCTACTGCGGTTCGGCGAACTGGCGAACCTGCTTTCCCACCCCGTGGTCAGCGGTTTCATTACGGCATCGGGCATCATTATCGCCCTCAGCCAGGTGCGTCACATTGCCGGGATCGGTGGCCATGGCGACAATCTTCCTGAGCTGTTGGGCAGCATGCTGGGCGAGCTTCCCCGGTACAACCTGCCGACGGTTCTGGTCGGGCTTGGCGCTCTGCTCATTCTGTTCTGGATTCGCCGCGATCTCTCGCGGCTCCTGCAGCGCCTCGGGATTTCCGCCGGGATCGCTGATATCTCTGCCATGGCCACCGATCCCGGCAAT
>JAWLGG010000386.1:1091-3573 GCA_041685155.1 Chromatocurvus sp. | reverse complement strand
GGCTGATTCGGCCGGCCAGTGCCACCGAGACGCCAAGGCTGCGTGAAGCGCAGGCCTCCAGTCCCGCCGAGGTCATGCGGCCCGCCCGAGGTCGACGCGCAGCGGCCGAAAGGGCCGCGGTGCATAACCGAAGGCCGCCCGTGCCGGTGCAGGATCGAAGACCAGGTCCTGATTCATCCGATCGATCATGGCCGGATCCAGTGACCGGAACCCCGGCACCAGCGCCGCCAACCCTGCTGCTGCACGCAACGCCGCAACAGGCACCGGAGCAATTCGCGGGCGTCGCCCCAACCCCTCGAAGATCCGCCTGACCATCTCGCGATAGCTGAGCACCTCGCCGCCACCCAGATCGAAGCCTTGCCCGTGGGTCGCCGGGGCCTGGAGGGCCTGCAAACAGGCCTCGGCCAGATCCTCGGCATGTACCGGCTGGCGTTGGCCGGCGGCCGCACCGGCAACCGGAAAAAAACCGAAACGCCGGATAAAGCCCGCGATCGCCGTGATGTTCCGATCCCGGCCGCCACCATAGATCAGCGTAGGACGAAAGACAGTCCAGTTCAGGAACCCACCTTGCTCCGCCAGGTCCGCCTCAGCACGCACAAGGGACGCAGCCACCGAACGTTCATGGGCACTCGGAGAGTCGCGCTTCGTGTATCGACTGGTGGATCCAAAGGCGATCAGGCGTGACACGCCGAGAAGGTGCAGCGCCGGCAACAAGGGCGGCAGCAACCAGAGCGGCGCCGCGTGGATCACCAGGTCCAGTGCCGAAAGACCGCGACTCCACTGTTCGTCAGTCATGTCCCCCACGTGCCACCGCACCGCCCCCGGCGCCTGGCGTCGGCGGCTCAGCGCATGCACCTCCATGCCCTCAGCCACCAGGCGGGGTAACAGGAAGTGGCCGACGATCCCCGTGGCGCCGCTCACCAGCACTCGCGTCATGAGCGCCACCGGCGTACCGACAACACGAGAGCCACCAGCGCGAACCGTCCCCAGACTCCGGCCTGCACCAGCCACATCAGGGGACCGGGATAGTCGTTGCGAAGATGCTTGCGGTAATAGCGCAGCATCCCGCGGTGCTTGTGCCACTCCACCCGGACGGGCCGGGCGCGGCTGCTCTCCCCCTTGCAGTGCATGACTTCGACATTTGGGACGAACAGCACCGGATAACCGAGATCGCGAAACCGCCGGCACCAATCCAGATCCTCGCAGTGCAGGAAGTAGCCCTCGTCCAGCGGACCCACCCGATCCAGCGCCTCCCGCCGCACCAGCATGAAGGCCCCGGAGATGGCATCGACTGGCGTGGGCCCTCCGGGCAGCGGTTCCCGGATCATGTTGAAATCGCGCACGCGGGGATCCTCCGGGCGCAGGCGCTGCAGGTGCAGCACCCGCGCCAGACTGCGCCAGGCCGTGGGCTCCCGCCGGCGACACCCGGCCTGCTCGCTGCCATCGGTATTGCGAATCAGGCATCCCGCCATGCCGGCCTCCGGAACCTCCACCAGCACCGCGAGCATGCGCTGCAGGGTATCGGGCTGCACCAGGCAGTCCGGGTTCAGGAACAGCACGTAGGGACTGTTCGTGCGCGCGAGGGCCCGGTTGCAGGCCGTCGCAAAGCCCAGGTTGCGCGGATGACGCATCACCGACACCCGGGGATCCCTACCCCATCGCTGCTCGACGCGTTGCACGCTGTCGTCGACGGAGGCGTTGTCGCTCACCACCACGGCGACGTCGATCGTGGACTCCAGCACATGAGAGACCGTTTCGCTCAACCAAGGGCCGCTGTTGAAGGCCACGATCACCACCGACACCAGCGGCGGACCCTGTCCCCCATCATCCCGCCCCGCAAGCGGATCAGTCTGAGGAAACGTGTTCATCACAGCTTTTCGTGCACCCGAGCAGGAATTGGTGGGTCTGCTGACCGCAGCCCCATCATACCTGCATCCCACTAATTCACGCCTCTGGGCGGCTACGCGGCACGCCCCACCTGCGCCAGGTGCAGACGAGTGTGATTTGGCTTCAACTATCCCATATCCTAGTGTCCTGTCACACGTCTACCGACACCACAAGAGCCCCATGTCATGCAAACGATCATGCACCCGCTCCTGAACCTGCGCCACAGCGTCCTGGTTTTTCTGCGCCATGCCCTCGGACAACGCTCACCGCAAGTCGGGCCGGCGCGCAAAGGCACTCCGACGCTTGCACTGGAGTCTTATGGGAGCTTCGCTGAATTCGAGGCAGCCGGGAACGCCCGCTCGGCAGTCTGGCGAGATCAGCGCGCCACCGAGGCCGCGCTGATCCCGGCGGGGCAAACTGCGTGGGTAGACGGCTACTGCCATGTCTGCGCTGGCCCCCGCCGCTTTCTGGTGGATTTCCGATACGGGTCCACGACAGAGGGGCACCGGGTACCGAACTGGCGGGAACGCCTTCAGTGCAGCGGCTGCGACCTGAACAACCGCATGCGAGCCTGCATCCAGATCTTTGAAACGGT
>JAWLGG010000386.1:0-1081 GCA_041685155.1 Chromatocurvus sp. | reverse complement strand
GAAGCCCGCGCACGATGACAGAATCTACATCACCGAGCAGACGACACCGGTCTATGCGCATCTGCGCCAGCGCTACCCTAACGTGATTGGCAGCGAATACCTCGATCCGGAGGCGGCCCGGAAGGCTGCCGACTGGGCGGGCCTGCGTCACGAGGACTTCACCGCGCTGAGCTTTCCGGATGAGCATCTCGATTTCTTGCTGACCTTCGATGTGCTCGAGCACGTTCCCGACTTCCAGAGCGCGCTGGCAGAGAGTTACCGCTGCCTGCGCCCCGGGGGTCAACTGCTGCTGACCGCTCCGTTCCGCACGGACGCGCCGCAAACCCTGGTGCGCGCGGCGCTCCGTGAAGATGGCGGCATCGAGCACCATGAGGCGCCGGAGTACCATGGCAATCCACTGGATCCTGAGGGATGCCTCTGCTTCTATCACTTCGGCTGGGATCTCCTGGACCGACTGCGCGACGAGGGCTTCACGCAGGTCCAAGTGCTACGCTATTGGTCTCGGGAACTCGGCTACCTGGGCACGCACCAGCTGGCCATCACGGCCCGCAAGCCAGGCTGAACAGGCCCAGTCTTGCACAGGAGTCGTCGCCGCAACACCCGGCCCCGGCACCAAGGCGCTTGGCCCCATGGGGGAGCGACCTGGGCGTCAGGACGTGGGTTGACCCGCCCCGAGGCCCGGTCTATCGTGTGCTGCAGTCGTGCCAGTCCTCCCGCCCCGTCAACTTCATTGGATTTAGCCCGCGCGGCTGTTCCCCCCCTCGCCCGGATCGCATGAAACACCGAAGTCCTTCCTGGTCGCCAAACTGTCGCGAGCATCACCAAGGCGAAACTTTGTCCAAGCATGCGCACCGCAATCCGCTGCGGCGGCTGCTGGCGCGCCTGTGCCGGAATTCGGCTCCCGGCTTCGACATTCTGAGTCCGCGCGAGGTGCGCGAACAGGTGCACCGGGCGCGAGAGCGGGCCTTCCGGCCGAACCCCAAGATCCCCGAGCGCGGCCTCGAGTACGCCGACCAGTACAGCGTGCCCCAGGAAATGCAGTTTGTGATCGACTGCCTACCGACATTGACTGCGCTGTTGA
>JAWLGG010000385.1:0-3590 GCA_041685155.1 Chromatocurvus sp. | reverse complement strand
TGCGCACCGAGGTCAAGACCGGGGAGCGCAGCGACGCGCAGGTGCAGATACTGAAGGGACTGCAGGCCGGCGACGAGGTGATCACGTCGGGTATACAGAGTGTTCGTGATGGTCAGCGAGTCGATGTCCGCAATTCGACGGACCTCGGCTGATGCGCCTGCATGAGCTGAGCATACAGCGGCCGGTTCTCGCGGTCGTGATGTCCATCATCATCATTGTCTTCGGCGTTATCGGCATGCGCGAGCTGCCTGTGCGGGAGTTCCCGCTCGCCGAGCGCCCGATTGTCTCGGTGCAGACGTCTTATCCGGGTGCCAATGCCACCGTGGTCGAGAACCAGATTACCGAGCGTCTCGAGGAGGAGATCAACTCGGTTTCCGGTATACGCACCATGACGGCGGTCAGCCGCGAGGGCCGCAGCACGGTGACGGTGGAGTTCGAGCTCGGTGACGACATCGACCGCGCGGCGAACGATGTGCGCGATCGCGTGTCCGCCGCCGTACGGCGGTTGCCGGACGATGCCGAGGCGCCGACCGTGTCCAAGGCAGATGCCGATGGCGACGCGATCATCTTTCTCAATGTACGCAGCGACCAGCGCGACCTGCTTGCCCTCAGTGCCATTGCCGACAACCTGTTCAAGTCGCGCCTGGAGACCATATCCGGCGTTGGCCAGGTGGACATCTGGGGCTACAAGGAATACGCGATGCGCCTGTGGCTCAACCCGGACGCGATGGCCGCACACGGGCTGACGGCGATCGATGTGCGCGAGGCCTTCCGCGGCGCCAACGTGGAGCTCCCAACCGGGCGCATCGAGGGCGACACCATCGACCTCAACATACGCACCCTCAGCCGCCTCGGGGCAGACCCGGAGGAGTTCAACCAGCGGGTTATCAAGCGCGACGGGGATCGGGTCGTGCGCTTTCGCGACATCGGCTACGCGGAGCTCGGCCCCCTCAACGAGCGCACCGTGCTCCGGCGCAACGGCGTTACCATGGTGGGAGTCGTGCTGCGGCCGCAGAGCGGCGCGAACCAGATCGCGATTGCCGATGAGGCCTACCGTCGCCTCGAGCAGATCAAGCGCGACCTGCCGGCGGATGTCGACGTTGCCATCGGCTTCGACACCAGCACCTTCATCCGGGCGAGCATTGCCGAAGTCATCCAGACGCTGCTGGTGGCGCTGCTGCTGGTGTGCGCCACCATCTTCATGTTCCTGCGCGAGTGGCGCACGACGCTGATTCCCCTTGTCACCATCCCCATTGCGCTGACGGGGACGTTTTTCGTGCTCTATGTCGCCGGTTTCTCCATCAACGTGCTCACGCTGCTCGGCCTGGTGCTGGCTATCGGCCTGGTGGTCGACGATGCAATCGTCGTAGTCGAGAACATCTACAAGCGCATAGAACGGGGCGAGGCGCCGCGGCAGGCGGGCATCGACGGCGTGCGGGAGATCTTCTTTGCCATTATCGCGACGACGCTGTCGCTGGTTGCGGTCTTTGCCCCCCTGATTTTCCTTGGCGGGCTCACCGGGGTGCTGTTCCGGGAATTCGGCGTGACCCTTGCAGCCGCGGTCGTGATTTCATCGTTTGTCGCACTGACCCTCGCGCCCATGCTGTGCAGCCGCTTTCTGAAGAACCGCGCCGAGCATCCGGCGTTCTACCGCGCCACCGAGCCGATGTTCCAGGACATGGCGGACGCCTACCGCCGGTCACTTCAGGGCTTTCTGGCGCGCCGCTGGATGGCGCCCGTGATTCTGCTTGCCTGTCTTGCCATCCTGGTAAGCATCTATCGCAGCCTGCCCGAGGAACTGGCGCCGCTGGAAGACCGGGACATGCTGGTCATTCAGGCCAAGGGTCCCCAGGGTGCGGGCTACGACTACATGTACGCGGCGATGGCCGACGTCGATGCCGCTATCAGCGCTGCGATCCCCGACGCCCTGGATGCGACGATTACCGTGACGTCCCCGGGTTTCGGGGCGTCCACCACCACGAACAGCGGCTTTTCCCGGGCTATTCTCAAGCCCGCGGAGGAGCGTGAACAGGGCCAGGACGAGCTGGCCGATATCGTCGAGCGGGCGCTTTCCGAGGTGCCATCGGTCAAGGTGTCGGTGCGCCAGCGGCAGACCATCAACACCGGCGGCTCCCGCGGCCTGCCGGTGCAGTTCGTGGTGCAGAATACCGATATAGAGAAGGTCCGCCAGATCATCCCGGATTTTCTCGCCCGGGCGGAGGAGCACCCGGCGTTCAGCTTTGTGGAGGTCGACATGCTCTTCAACCAGCCGGAGCTGGTGCTGGACATCGACCGTGGGCGCGCGGACGCCATTGGCGTTGACGTTGAGCAGATTGCCGATGTCGTTCAGGCCTCCCTGAGCGGCCAGCGCTATGGTTATTTCCTGCGCGAGGGCGAGCAGTTCGAGATCATCGGTCAACTCCTGCGCGAGGCGCGCAATGACCCGCGCGATGTTGCGCGCCTGCAGGTTCGCGCCGCCGACGGTACCCTGATGCCCGCAGAGAACTTCGTGACCATGCGCGAGGAGACCTCGGCGCCGGTGCTGTTCCGTTTCAACCGCTTCGCCGCCGCGACCTTCTCGGCAAACCTGGCTGCCGGCGTCTCGCTTGGCGACGGGATACGCGCCATGCAGGAGATTGCCGGGGAACTCCTCGACGAGACCTACAATACCGAGCTCGCGGGACAGTCGCGGGAATTCGCCGACACGGGGGGCAGCCTCCTGTTCGTGTTCATTCTCGCGCTGCTGCTTATCTACCTGGTGCTTTCGGCACAGTTCGAGAGCTTCCGCGATCCGCTGGCGATCATGCTCACTGTTCCCATGGCGATCACGGGTGGGCTCGTCGCGCTATGGTATTTCGGCCAGACGCTGAATATCTTCTCCCAGATCGGCCTCATCATGCTGATCGGGCTGGTGACCAAGAATGGCATCCTGATCGTGGAGTTCGCCAACCAGCGCCGCGCGGCCGGGCTGTCCATCGCCGAGGCGGTGGAGGATGCCGCGGCGGCGCGCTTCCGGCCCATTCTCATGACGACGCTGTCCACGGTGCTGGGAACGCTGCCCATTGCGCTGGCCCTTGGGGCGGGTGCGCAGAGTCGCGTGCCGCTGGGCCTTGCGGTCATCGGGGGCATGCTCCTCGGTTCCTTCCTGTCGCTGTACATCGTTCCGGCGGCCTACCGTGCCATCGCCTCGCGGGCGCCCGTGGCCGGGAGCGAGTCACCGGACGCCTCGCCTGCAGGTAATGGCGTGCCGCAGGTTCAGCCAGCACGCTGAGCCGGCCATCCTCCCCCGGGCTCAGGTCGTGGCGGCGTTGATCACCTGCAGAAACGCGCTGCCATATTTTTCCTGTTTGCGCGCACCCACCCCCGGCAATTCGCCAAAGGCCGACAGTGACTGCGGGCGCTGCAGGCACATGGCCTGCAGCGTGCTGTCGTGGAAAATGATGTAGGGCGGTATGCTCTGCTCCTCGGCCAGCTGCCGCCGGCACTCGCGCAGGGCCTCCCACAGCGTGACATCCACATCTGCAGGCAGGGGCTGCCGGGTCTTCTGGCGCGCGCCGGCCGCCGGCGTGCTGTCCCTGCGCGGTGAGGAG
>JAWLGG010000384.1:0-3602 GCA_041685155.1 Chromatocurvus sp. | reverse complement strand
GGCGTGATGTTCGGCTCCCCAGAGACCACAACCGGCGGCAACGCCCTGAAGTTCTATTCATCAGTAAGGCTCGATATACGCCGCATCGGTGCGGTCAAGGAAGGCGATGAGGTGGTGGGCAATGAAACACGTGTAAAGGTGGTCAAGAACAAGGTTGCGCCGCCCTTCAAGCAGGCCGAATTTCAGATCATGTACGGCTACGGCATCAATCGAATGGCGGAGATCATCGATTGGGGTGTCAAGCTTGATCTGGTCGAAAAGTCCGGCGCCTGGTATGCCTATAAAGGCGACAAGATAGGTCAGGGAAAAGCCAACGCCTCGAAGTTCCTGACGGATAACCCGGCGCTTGCCAGCGAAATCGAAGGATTGGTCCGAGCCCAGGTGCTGGATATCAAGTCACCCAGGCAGGAGGAGGCGGAAGCCGAGTCCGAACAAGACTGAGGCGGTTTTCAGGCGCCGGGTCCCACTGATCCCACTCACACGCCCGGCGCCTTTTTTCTGTCAGTGGTAATGGTTGTAGGTAGTATGTCGCGAATGGCAGAAAACCCGGATTCGTCCGACCTGGACAATGTCGACAGTCAGGAGAACCCCGCTGTTGAAGCCGACATCGACATCATCGCCGTACGTCGATCTGCCATGGATCTGCTTGCGCGACGCGAGCACGCCTGCTTTGAACTCGAGCGCAAATTGCTGCGCCGTTATCCGCGGCCCCTGATAAAAGAGGTGATCGAACGTCTCGCTGACGAGGGTCTGCAGAGTGATGAGCGCTTTGCAGAAAGCTATGTGCGACAGCGTGCGGGTCGTGGCTACGGTCCTGCACGTATCCAGCGTGAATTGCAGGAGCGCGGCGTGGAGGATAACCTTGCCGCGTCTACAGTGGCTGTCAGCGGCATTGATTGGCACGATATTGCGCGGCAGGCCGTGGAAAAGAAGTACGGTGCCTTGGTCACGCCTCTACCGCTGGTTGAGAAAGCCCGGATCCTGCGCTTTCTTGCGTATCGCGGCTTCAGCCGTGAGCATTTGCCGACGGTTCTGGGCTGAAGGCCTGTGCCTGGCTACTACTGTCACGCGCAGGTAGTCAGGGATTGAGCAGTGCGTCCCGGAGGGCCCGCGCCTTGTCCTTGATTCGGCGAACATTGTCAGGGCCGGTGCGCAACAGTTGCTTCTGCAGGAGTGAAAGGGATTCGAGATCCTCCCTCGCATAGGCCCAGACTGCCTCACTGCGTTCTACTGCCACCGCGCCTTCGATCACCGGGGTTGCCTGAATCTCATCCAGCGCGGCAATCAGTGCATTGTCCATCGCATCCGGCGGATATCCCAGTGCGCCGTAGGCTTCCTCCAGTAGCGGACGGAAGCGCTGAAACACGCTTACCACCGGCGCAATGGGCGCGTCGACCAGCGAACTTACCATCGCGTCGTAACGGCGGTAACTCACAGGGTCTATGATCATCTGGTCGCCCCGGGTTCTTACCTTGAATGCGCCTTTCGGGCGCTGCAGGTTGAACAGCCTGTCAGGAACCAGACCTCTGCGAAGGGAGTCGATGGCGGCCGCGCTGCGCTCAACCAGGTTGCTGTTGCGCAGCACGGCGCCGGGGATACCGTCGGAAGAAATCTCGTCCAATTGCTCGCGCAGTCTTGTGTCGCTGTTGGCCAGAGTCAGAGGCGGCTCCGCGGGCTCTGGCGGCGTCTCTGGCTGTACGTTATCAACGCTATCGTCCTGCTCGACGTATTCCTCTTCTTCGGGATCAGATGTTGGAGCCCACTCGGTGGTGTCTACGGTTACTGGGATGTCAGGCGCCATGGGGCGAGGCGGTTCGGCGGGCGTTACCGGCTCCGGCGCTACGGCTTCCGGTGCGGGCTCCGCGGGCACCGTGTCTCTGTCATCGCGCAGCATCAACCACGCAAAGACGGCGAGTATCAGTACCGAGACTGCCGTTATCAGGGTCTGTCTTGCCGGATTGGTGCTGCGCTGTGGCGCTCTGTCGTCGCTCAGCCGCTGATTGCGGTTCGCCTGCATGTTCCCTCCCGCGTCTTGCCCCGGACATTGCGCCAAAGGTAACAAAAACCCGGCCAACAGGCACTCGCTATGTTGTGGGCGGCCCGAGGTTGCGCGGGGCGCTATCGGGGCTGGCGTAGGCCATGACCTTCAGCGGCGTACCGGCATGGTAGGTATCGAGGCCGGAAAGGGCGACGGTTCCCGCTCGTGTCAGGTCAAGTCTGCCCTCGGTGTCGACGCAGTCGTCCGGCAGCTCAAGCAACACGACCTCGCCGATCACGAAATGTGTGCCATTGATCGCCAACTGCTGGTGCTCCCGCAGGCGCAGTCCCATGCGCACTGTCGCCTCGCCGACAAAAGGGGCAGAGAAATTCTCATGCCATTGCTCAGTAAGCCCGGTGGCTTCGAACTCCGATACCTCTCGCGGATAGCGGGCCGCGGTCTGGTGGGCCGCCTCGATGAAGTGTTCCCCCACATGGTTGATGGTGTAGTAACCAGTCTCGAGAATATTATCGAGGGTGTGGCGGTCCACCGGATCGGGCCGGATGATCAGTCCAATCAGGGGCGGACGCGAGCCGAGATGGACCACAGAGCTCATAATGGCCACGTTGCTGTGACCCTGAGTGTCCGCCGTTCCGACCAGGTTGGCCGGTTTGAAGCCGGTGACCGCATTGATAAGGGCAGCCCGGTAACGCTTGCCCAGTGCGGCGATATCCTGGTTATCTAACTGCATGGGCGATCGTCGCTGGCATCCTCTCGGCTTCTGCAGGCCTGCGCCGCCGGGCTGCCGTAAAGCCTCCGGTAACGCCAGCGTGCCCAGGGCGCATAGAATACGTCCACAATGCTGGCAATAAGCGGCCAGCGCAGCCACCGCCACAGCCATCCGTGGCGGGTGTGCTGCCAGGCTTCCACATTGGCATCTGCGCCCGTCAGCCAGTGACCGTCTTTGGTTCGCAGATGCAAGGTTCGGAGCAGCGTGTCCTGATCAGGCAGACTTTCCGTAGTATTCAGAGCATGGATATCCTGAAGTGCCAGTGAGCCCTGCTGCAGCCTGCCGAGGCGTTTAATCTCGCCGGCACAGAGGGAGCACTGCCCATCGTAAAACAGTGTTGCTTTCATGGTGTCCCCTGTCATGTAGTCGCCTGCTCAGTGCTGTCGCGGTGGCGGGCAGCCCTTCTCGTCATCTTCACAGCTGTTGAAACCCAGAAGTGCCCAGAGATAACAGCGCGAAAACAGAAAATTCATCATCAGGGCCGTGGCAGCAAGCAGGGCGATGGGCGTCAGGAGGTCGTGGCTGTCTCGCAACGCCACCCAGGCTGTCAGGATAATGGCTCCCATCAATCGCAGCACTCGCTCCGTGCTGCCGAGATTGCGTTCGATCATGTCGGTGACCTGTTGGGTAAATGTTCGGTGAATCTACGCTTCGCCGCAGCAAACAGATGAACAACGGGTTGTTATCGCATCGATCCATGGGTCACTGCCAGTGGCAGGCCGTCGCGGCATAGCGGCTCTCAATCCCCGACTTCCATCCCCATTACCAGCGTGCGGGTAGCGAGCTGTACCTCTCTGACGAACAACAGCAGCGAAATGATCAGCAGGCATAGCG
>JAWLGG010000383.1:0-3605 GCA_041685155.1 Chromatocurvus sp. | reverse complement strand
CACGGCCCGCCCCCGCGCTGCCAGCGATAGCTGGCTGGCGCCGGGGTCGTCAATTGTATAAAAAGACCTGTAGACTGCGACATTTCAAACCCACCCCAGATCCCATCGGGAGGACGCCGTGACCGACTATTTCCAGAAACATGCCGACTTGCTCGACAAGGCCCTGGACGCCTGCGCGCAGCGCTACTCCTTCAGCGCCTGGCCGGAAAACCCCAGCAGCAAGATCCACGGCGAGGAAAAGCCCGCGGCGGGAAAGGCCGCCTTCGAGTCCCGGCTGTCGGCGGATTTTCCGCTGGAGCAGCCCGGGACGGTGGGGCAGGTCGGGGCCGAGGTGTCGCCGTACACGCGCGAGGCCCTGGGTGTGCGCTATCCGGCGATGGATGTGCCGGCGCTGTACGAGGCGATTCGCAAGGCCCGGCCCGCCTGGTCCGCGGCTCTGCCGCAGGAGCGCGTCGGAGTGTGCCTGGAGATCCTCCAGCGCTGCGGTGACAACCTGTTCGAGAACGCCCACGCCACCATGCATACCTCCGGACAGTCCTATGTCATGGCCTTTGCCGGCAGCGGCGCCAATGCGCTGGACCGGGGACTCGAGGCGCTGGCCTACGCGCACAAGGCCATGGCCGACGTGCCCGCGAGCGCCAGCTGGCAGCGGCAGTTCGGTCGCGATGGCATTGCCGACCTGCACAAGGTGTATCGATTGATGCCCCGGGGTGTGGGCGTGGTTATCTGCTGTGCTACCTTCCCGCTATGGAACGCCTATCCGGCCCTGTGTGCGTCACTGGCGACGGGCAACCCGGTGGTACTCAAGCCCCATCCCAGCGCCATTCTGCCCGTGGCGCTGGTAGTGAAGACCTGTCGCGAGGTGCTTGCCGAGGCGGGCTATGATCCCAACCTGGTCTCGCTGGTTGCGGATGAGCGTGAGGCGCCGGCAACCATGGCGCTGCTCGAGCAGCCGGAGACGGCGATTGTTGATTTCACCGGCAGCCCGACCTTCGGCACCTGGCTCGAGCGGAACTGCCCGGGCAGGCTCGTCTATACCGAGACCGCGGGCTGCAACTCCGTGGTTTTGGAGTCCACCGATGACCTGACCGCGACCGCACGTGCCATCGCCCAGTCCCTGTGCCAGGCATCCGCCCAGATGTGCACCAGCGTGCAGAACATTCATGTTCCGGCCGAGGGCGTACGCGTCGCTGGCGAACGGGTCGGCGTCGATGCTGTCGCCCGGGCCCTGGTCGAGGCCGTCGAATTCTGGCTCGACGACCCGCGGCGCGCCGCAACCCTGTGCGGCACCCTGTTTGACGACAGCGTGCAGGCGACCGTGGACCGCTATCGCGAGCAGGCGGCGTCCGACGCTGTGATACTGCGTGACTCGTCGCCCTACGCCCATGCCGAGTTTCCCGATGCACGTACCGCAACGCCGCTGATGATTGCGGTGGGGGAGAGCCATCGCGACTGGTACCGACAGGAAGTCTTCGGCCCCGTGTCCTTCCTGATTCAGAATGCCTCGCGCGAGGCCTGTCTCGCGGACGCCACGGGGAACGCCCGTGAATGCGGCGCCATCACCTCCCATGTCTACACAAACGACGCGGCCTTCATGCAGGAGGCGATCGATGCCTATCACGCAGCCGGGTCTTCCGTTGCCTGCAACCTGACGGGGATGCCGATCAATTTCGCTGCGGCGTATTCGGACTATCACGTCACCGGTCTCAACCCGGCGGGTAATGCCTGCCTCGCCGATCTCGCCTTCGTCGCCCAGCGCTTTCGCATCGTGCAGAGCAAGGTCATGGCCTGAGCTGCGGCGTCGCGCTGTCCCTGCGCCGGTCCCTCCTTAGCGGCCAGGGGCGTGACAAGGGGCGCAGGGACGCTACACTGTGCGCGTCGACGGGTTCCGTGTCCGGAAGGAGAGAGATGTGCAGCAGGCCCTAGCCACCATGCTTACCATGCAGGACGCCATGAATGCCCGCGTGCACCCCGACTGGCACGCGCAGGATTTCGCCTGGTACCGGGCACTGTGGATCGAGTGCGCCGAGCTGCTCGACCACTACGGCTACAAGTGGTGGAAAGCCCAGCACCCCGATATGCCCCAGGTACAGATGGAGGTGGTTGATATCTGGCACTTCGGCCTTTCCGCGCTGCTGGTCGCGAATCGCGATATCCCCGCTCTCTCCGCACAGCTCGATGCGCAGATACGAACGCACAGCCCCGCGGAAACGGATCTGCGCCTTGCCACCGAGAGTCTTGCCCGGGATACGCTGGTCTCCCGCAGCTTCCCGGTCGCGGCCTTTCTCGATGTCATGCACGCCGCCGGGCTCAACCCGGAGGCCCTGTATTCAGCCTACGTCGGCAAGAACGTGCTCAATTTCTTCCGCCAGGACAACGGTTACAAGGAAGGC
The DNA here is from genome assembly GCA_041685155.1 of Chromatocurvus sp. Taxonomy (GTDB): domain Bacteria; phylum Pseudomonadota; class Gammaproteobacteria; order Pseudomonadales; family Halieaceae; genus Chromatocurvus. The sequence continues at coordinate 1,212 of JAWLGG010000383.1, read as the reverse complement.
AGCTACCGCAAGGAGTGGCAGGGCCGCGAGGACAACGAACACCTGCATGAACTGCTCGCGCAGCTCGACAGCACCAGCGCCACCTTCCCCGATGACCTGTACGCTGCACTCGCGCAGCGCTACCGCGACGCGGCCTGATTCCCCGCCGTGGCCTCCCGCGATTTTGAGGGGCTCTCCACCTCGGCGCTGGCCAAGCGCCTGCAGCTGCCGATTCAGCAATTGTTTGCCACGTTGCGTGACTACGGCTGGATCGAGCGGCGCGCCGATACCTGGACTCTCAAGCCCAAGGGAGAGTTTGAAGGCGGGCAGTATCACACCAGCAAGCGCTACGGGCGCTATATCGTCTGGCCCCAGACGCTGGCCGAGCATCCGCTGCTGGTCGCGATCGAATCCAACCAGCGCATCACCGGCGCTGCCCTGTGTCGCTATTACCCACATCTGCGACCGCGGGAGGTCAACCGCGCCCTGGCCGAGCTCGGACTGCAGCAGCATACGCTCCTGGGTTGGGAGCTCACTCCGCTGGGCAGGCACTTCTCGGGCCAGCAGGAAGAGAGCGATGATTCCGGCTCACTGTATGTCAGCTGGCCGCACGAGATCATCGACGACCCTGTCGTGCACCGGGAGCTCAGCCGCCACTCCGCCTATGGTGCGCCGCCGGTGGACGACAGCATGGCGCCAGACCTGTTCTCCCCCGCGGCACAGCCGGAAGAGCAGGGCTACACGGCGGTGGACGGTCACTGCCTGAACACGGCGCTACAGATGCAGGTGTGCAACTGGCTGTACCTGGCCCAGCTGGCGCACGCGCACCGGCGCGCGCTGCCTGTCGGGGAAGAGCTGGTGGCGGATTTCTACCTGCCCGGCGTCGCTGTCTACATCGACTGCTGGGAGGACGACGTTCCGGCACACGAGCTGAGCGGTCGCCTGCGCAAGCGCGAGTGCTACGACGAGCTCAAGCTGCGTTATCTTGAGGTCAATGCCCACGATGCGGAGCGACTCGACGAGGTGATCGGCAGGCGGCTCCTGGCCTTCGGCGTGCGCTACTGACTGTTCGTGCGCGCCCGCTCGTCGATGGCCTTGGCCAGTTTCAGGTCCCGCTCGGTGACGCCGCCGGCGTCGTGCGAGGTCAGCGCAATGGTCACGCTGTTGTACACGTTGCTCCAGTCGGGGTGGTGATCCATGGCCTGGGCGAGCAGGGCAACGCTGCTCATGAAC
>JAWLGG010000382.1:0-3609 GCA_041685155.1 Chromatocurvus sp. | reverse complement strand
GGGCGGCCATGACCAACGGCATCGGCGAGTACTTTGCCAACGTCATCGGCATGAGCCTGGTCATGACACCCTATACCGGGGAGGACTGGGTGGAGCGATGGACCATCTTCGCCATGCTCGACCTGCTCCCGTTCAGCGGCCTGCTCGGGCCCCTGACCCTGCTGCTGGTGGTCCTGTTCGTGGTCACGTCGGCGAACTCGGCAACCTTTGTGCTGGGCATATTCACCGGCAAAGGGGTACTCGTCCCGGGGCGTGCGCTGCGGTTGACCTGGGGCGTGGTGCAGGCACTGGTCGCCGGCGTCCTGCTTCTCAGTGGCGGGCTGGACGCGCTGCAGACGGTGTCGATCCTCGCGGCGTTTCCGTTCATGATCCTGATGGTGTTCATGGCCGGTTCGCTGCTGAAGTCGCTGCGCGACGAGCGCCGCCAGCAGGAGCTGCACGAGGCACTGATCCGCGAGCGGCTGCTGCGCCTTCTGGATGCGAACGATGTACAGTCACTCCCGGTTGAGGGCCTGCGCGATGCCGTCGACTATCTGGACACCCAGGCCGCGCCGGGTGCCACAGGGGATGCCCGGGATCAGGGTACGGCGTAGACGATGCGGCCGCCCAATACCGTAATGCGTACGCTCGTGCGTTGATGTCCGGTCGTCGCCGTGGTCAGTCAGGGCGAATCAGTCTCCCCCGCAGTGGCGCTGATTGTCCAGCTCATCGCGGGCCGTGGGCGTGAACGCCAGCCGATGCCGGCTGAGCCCCGCGGGCACGCCGGCCCGCGCGTACACCTGCTCGACCATCGTTGCGTGGCTATGGTCCAGCAGCACGATGGTCGACGCCCGCGTGCCGTAGGTGTCACCCACGATAAAGCAGGCCCCGAGGGCCCGCTGCATGGCGTCGGACATGCCCGGCGCGCGGCGGCGCTCGGGAACTGACGGCGTTGTCCGGTCAGACAGGAGGTCCGACAGCTCACGGATCAGGCTATTGTCATCGGTGGCGGCAGCGATTGCGGCGCTGAGGGCATCGGTTGCGCGCTGCACCTTGAAGCGGTTTTCGCCGAGCCCGGCGTTGGCGAGCCCGTGGATGCCCGGTGGCAATGTCTGCGGGTGACCGCGGTTCGATGTATAGGCGAGGTCGCGCGTGTCCCAGAGCAATAGATTGAAGCCGCGATAGCGCGTGCCCTGTATGCCTGCAGCGAACGCTGTCGCCGATGCGTCACCCGCGAGAAACGCCTGCACCAGATCGCCGCGGGACAGCCAGCGCCCGTCCTCCGGGTCCTCACTGACGTTGGTGACGGCGGCAAAGCGTCCGCGGTGGTCAATCCCCAGCCAGGTGCCGCCAGCCTCGAGATCGCGGCCCGCGAGCACGCCACCCGGCACCTGCCAGAAGTGCGAACTCGCCGTCGGGCGGGCGTGGAACTCGTCGCGGTTGGCGGCGATAACCAGCGGATAGGAAGGATGCACCCTGTGCGCCAGGAGAATCAGGCACATGATGGCAGAGCCTCATCGTGATCAGGTGTCATGGGTACAGCCAGCGGCGAGAAAACCCGCCTATCGTAACAACCCGGGCACCCGGGCATCCAATCAGCAGGCAAGCGACAAAGGAGAGAGCACAATGCTTTTATCGAGGACACCGGGTCTGAATGGTGCCTGGTCATGCTGTTTATGCTGGCCGGCGCAACGGCGTCGGCGGCCGAGACCAATCGATTTGCGCTGCAGGGCTACATTGACCGCGCAGAACAGCAGTTCCAGCTGCTGTCCTCCTGACGTGGGCGGATTCGCGGTATGAAGAATAACTTGGCAGTGCTGCTGCTCGCGGTGGTCGGTATCGCTGCCGCGCGAGCTGACGTGGTCGTCGAAGTCCTCGGTGCCGGCGGTCCGGAAATCACGGATGGGCGGGCGTCGACGTCCTATCTGGTGAGCGTCGACGGAAGCGCCGTGCTGCTGGTCGATACCGGCCCCGGCAGCGCCCTGGCCTTCGAACGCAGCGGTGCCGATTTCAATGAACTTGAGGCCATTCTCTACACGCACCTGCATGTCGATCACAGCGCGGATCTTCCCGCCTATGTCAAAGGCGCGTATTTCACCCGTCGCCGCGGGGATCTCCAGGTGTTCGGCCCGGGCGGCAATCGCCTGCTACCCGCGGTCGACGTTTTTCTGCAGCGACTGTTCGGCCATGACGGCGTCTACCCCTACCTGGCAGACTATCTGCCCGGGAGTCGTGCGCCGGCTTTCCGGCTGCTGCCGACGGTGGTGCGCCCGGAGGACAGCGGCGCTGCCAGCTTCGCTATCGCAGAGGGACTGAGAGCCAGCGCGGTGACTGTTGCACACGGACCACTGCCGGCGCTCGCCTGGCGCGTGGAGACACGGGACTGCGCCGTGACCTTCACTGGTGATGGCAACGGATCGGATGAGGGTCTCCGGGAGCTGGCTCGCGACAGCGACCTGCTTGTGGCGCACCTGGCTATCGACGAGGATGCGGGCAGGGTTGCGCGCAACCTGCATATGCCGCCTTCCGGCATCGGGGCGCTGGCGGCGGATGCGCGGGTGAAAGGTATGCTGCTGGCCCACCGCATGCGCCGCACAGAGGGGCGTGAGAGCGGGATACGACAGGAGATAGCCAGTTATTATGACGGTACGCTGCACATCGCGGAAGACGGTTCACGCCGGGTGGTCTGCCCCTGACAGTGGTGCCTTGTGCTACCGACGAACGCTGTGGACGATCCCGCTCTGTGCGTTGCTCGTTATGCTTGCGGCCTGCCAGGCCACGACACGGGAGACTGTGTCCGATCCAACGGACGGGCCCGCTGCGGCCTGCGAGAGCCTGTTTCTGGCGGTGGACCGGCGCGTCAGCGAGGCGGGCGCCGTGCGCTCGTTCCCCCATCGCTTGGCGGGGTTCCCCTACCTTCGAAGTACCCGAGTCCTTGCCAGCTTCCGCGACGACATCGACAGCGATGCCGGTGCGGCGGCCTGGTTTGAACATCTCTCGGCCGCGGACAGGCGCGCCCGGGAATCAGAGCTGGCGCAGGTGCCGTCCGGCGAGCGGCGCCAGCTGACCCGGCTCGCCACGACAAGCGCCGCGCAGGCGGGCCTCTCCGACAGTGTCGACCTGCATTCCACCCTGAATGAATGCCGCGACTTGCTGGTGCTGCGCGACCGCGGCAACGCCGGGCGGATGAAACAGCTGCGCAGCAGGGTTGTGCCGGAGGACGAGTACAGCATGGCACAGCGTATCGGCGGTCTGTACCCATTGACCTCCCTCGGGGTCCGGGCGGGTGTCGCGCGCTGGCACGAGTCGGTACGAGATGTCTATTCCGACCCGGCAGGTCCCGCATCGGTGGCCGGGGATGTGCGCCGCTATGCACCCGCACCCGCACCCGCACCCGCACCCGCACCCGCACCCGCACCCGCACCCGCACCCGCTGCTGCATCAGGACGTGAGGTCGATGCGCACACGCCCGTCGCACGCGACGCGCTGGATATCCCGCGGCCCGATGAGGCTCGGCTGGACGCGCTGTACCGCCGGCATGCACCGGTCTGGGAAATCGACACCGCCAGTGCTGCGGACATACCGGGCAGGCCGGTGTGGCAGCGCGATGGCAGGACACCTGGGGTGGAC
>JAWLGG010000381.1:0-3610 GCA_041685155.1 Chromatocurvus sp. | reverse complement strand
ATCGCCGATGGTAGTGTGGGGTCTCCCCATGTGAGAGTAGGTCATCGCCAGGCTTGAATACCCACGCCCCGATCAGCCATGGTCGGGGCGTTTTACGTTTGGGCGGTCGGTACTCTCACATGGGCAGACCCGCTTTTTATGTGTGGGGTCCCGGAGCGCCGGACCGTCCCCTGTGAGAGTAGGTCATCGCCAGGCTTCAAAAAGAAAACCCCCCGTAGCGACTGCTGCGGGGGGTTTGCTGTCTGGATGCGAAGGAAAAGCTATGCTCTGGCTTTCACGACCATTTATATAACTACACCATCACCGAAATAGGGAGATCCCGCGTCGGGTTCCGGCAGGCCGGTTAATGCCACACCGGACTCGGTGACAGGCAGCAGGGTTACCGAACTTTCCCCATTTTGCTCCACGCCGACACGTAAAAAGGACTCCACGATCGTATCACCGCCATTTAATACGCCGAGATACACTGTAACTTCCCCGTCGCTCTCTTGAATGGTCAAGGTTGCCTCAATCTCTCCGGTACTGTTGCTTGATGCGTTGGTCGTGTCCGCGAGCAACTCGACCTGACCATCGCTTGTTGCAAAGAAGGAGAAGTCGTTGAAACCACTGCCCAATCCCTCACCGGTTTCAAATTCGTAGACAAACGTTACGCTTTGCGGGTCGCTGGAGGCGGGGAAGGTCAGTTTGACAACGCTGCCGTTTGTCGGGTTTTCCTGCTGTATTAGCGCCCTGATGCTATCCGGGTCGACCCCCGCAAACGCGGCTATTTCTACAACGTTTTCATCATTCTCTGGATCATCGCCTGTTACAAGCTCAATCGGCGTACGGTTGCCTTCCGAGTTGTCAATGTTGGCGGGAAGACCAAACACTTCAAACTGCTCGGGTAGGAACCCGTCGTTGCTTTCTGTTATCAGGAAAAACGGGGTATCGTCCGTCCTGGAGGGATCACCCCCGAAAAAGTCACTGCCTGCCGAACGCGGGCTGGAAAAATTAGGCGCTTCCGATTGCTCGGGTGCTGCGCCGAACGTGGGTGCTTCTGATTGCTCGGGTGGCGTACCGAAACTCGGCGCGCTCGAGTTCTGGCTACTGCCAAAAAAATCTGCCCCGGTCTTGCGGGCTGAACCAAACGACGAGCTGCCACTCGCGGATGCGCCACCAAAGCTGGGTGACCCTGACTTTGCGGGGGAAGAGCCAAAAAATGCCATCGTGTTATCCTCATTAAGTCGCTGGCGAAATACCGACCCCCGCAGATTTTCTCCTGCGATGAACGCCGATCAGATCAAGCAATAGGCCAGAAATAAACTGCCACACAGGCAGTATAGGGAATCGCGGCACATCGTCAACGATAGAGCCCTGGTAAGCCGATAAATGATGCACGGGCTGAGACTCCAGATTTTACCAGGTACGCGACGGGAGCGTGACGGGCTGCACAGCCGATAGGGTTATCTGCTTGCGCTTTAAACAATCAGGTAATGTGTACACACCTGGTGGGATCAGCGCTGAAGCCCCAAGCGATTTCGGCGGGAGCTAATAGTATTGGCGCGGATCTACGTCTGCGGGCAGGTGACGATTGACGCCAAACGCCTGGAGAGAGCATTCCAGTCGTGGGCCTCCAGCCAGTCCCGTCTTGCCGTTGCCTTGTTGTCGCCTTCCATCTGCTGCGCTAACGCGATAGCGAGGCCGCGTTTCAGGTCATCGGGTTCTGTCCCCGGCAGCAGGGTGACGGCATCGGCGACATCGTCGAAGATGGGTAGCGGTGTGCAGTACACCGGCCTGTCGGCGGCGAGCCCCCAGCGCACGGCCGCGCTGGAGGATTCCTGGGTCTGGGCATAGGGAAATACCAGCAGATCCGCCAGGCGCAGAAGCCCGAGGGATTCTGAGTCTTGCAGAAAGTCGGTGATCATTGTGACGTCGTTTTCCAGGCCATGCTCCGCAATCAGTGCCTGACACGCGGCCGCTTCGGCGCGGGATTCCTCGACGGGATAGAGCGCGGTCACCAGCAGCAGATGTGCCTCGGGACACTCGGGGAGCAGCGCTGCAAAGGCCTGTAACAGCCGCTGCATGCCTTTGTGTGGCAGCAGGAAGCCGTAGCTGGCGATAACCCGGCAGGGCGCCAGCTTCTCCTGCAGGGCTGCCGGGGGCGGCGTTACCTCAGGGGCGGCAACCACGCCGTGAGGGAAGAGGCTGACATTGTTCACCAGGCCCATGGCCTTCAGGTTGTTCAGGTCCGCAACGCCGTGAACGAGAATGCCGCGCAGGTGCTGCGCTTCGGGCAGAAGCTGCGTCAGGGATTTCACCCGACCCGGCTCCGTTACATCTGCCGTTGAATGACAGAACAGCCACACGCCCATGTTTTGCGCCTGCAGTCTGCCGATGAGGTGTTTCAGCGCCGCAAGATCAAAGAACGCAAAGTTGAACTGGATGATCACCTGTTCCACCTCCGCAGCAATGAGCTGGTCGCCGAGTTCGCCAAGATCATCGCTGCCCCCGGTCTCCCAGCAGCGATGCACCTGCTCACCGTCTGACTGCAGGGGGTTGGCATTGGCGTTGGCAAAAATCAGGCAGTCTGCCAGCGCCGGGCCGAGCAGCAGCTTGCTGTAGGTGGCGATGCCACATTTGCTGTTCCAGGTGGTGACGCTGGCGATGCGCGGGCGAGGTCGCACCGGGGGATAGGTATCAAGGGAGCGCAATGCCGTTTTCACCCGCCCTGCGACGGCGGCCCAGGAGAAGTCACTCGTGATCAGGGCGTGCGCCGCACGTGTCCTGTCTTCAATGGCTGACTCCCAGCGCCCGGCCCGGTAGGGTTCGTACAGGTCGCGCATCAGCCTCGCCAGGTGCTGCGGGTCCGGTTCGGCCCACACGGAAAGCCCCTCGCTGAGGTGGCTCGCGGCCCGGGTGAAGCCGTAGTCGATCAGCCACGCGGTCGCATCGGTGCAGAAGTCCCGCTGGCCGCCGAAGCCGGTGGTGACCACCGGCACGCCGTGCAGCATCGCTTCGGCCATGGGCAGGCCGAAACCCTCGCCGCGCGACGGGGCGATGAGGGCATGGCTGCGCTGATACAGCGCGCGCACCGCGCCGTCGGGAATGTCCCGATTGATCAGCTGCACGCGCCCTGCATCGGGGTAGCGGGCGCGCCAGTCCGCCAGCATGTCTTCGATGTCGTTGTGCGGGTTGGGGAAGGTCTTGATGACCAGCGTCACCTTGTCTTCTGCGGTGAACGCCTCTGCGTAGGCGGCGAGCAGTACATCCACGCCCTTGCGCGGAAAGCCCGACGAGATGTGCAGCAGTGTGAAGCCCTCTTCCGCGGCGGGCAGCGCGCTTTCATCCGGGGTGTGACGCAGAATGTGGTCGGCGCCGATACCGGTGGTGATCACCGGTACGCTCACGCCGTTGTTGCGCAGCACGTCCGTCACATAGTGTGACATGCTGGTCACGCCGTGCGCGTGGGTGTTGATCTGCTGCACAACCGTTGCGGGGAGGGAAGATTCCTCCCAGCCGTAGCAGCTCACCAGGTGATCGATACCGTTCATGCCGGTCAGGCGCAGTGGGTACATGAGCCGCAGGACCGACCGCGTGGGTTGCGCCAGGCGCTGGCTATCGCAGAGTGCCT
>JAWLGG010000380.1:0-3653 GCA_041685155.1 Chromatocurvus sp. | reverse complement strand
GAAAGGAGCGCAGCAGCGAGGTCGAAGCGCTCGTTAATCTCCTTTCCTCAGACACAGAGCCCGGATACCGCCCTGGCTGACGTTGCGCGCCGCCACCCTGCAGGCAGCGCGGACCGCGCCGTACCCGAGCGTCTGGGCGACGGCTTGCCGCGCAGGCACCTGGACTAGAGTCCATGCAGCCTCATGGCTTTTTCAATTTCCGAGAGGCTGTCCACATCGTCAATCGTCGATGGCACGCTGTATTCCTCGCCATCGGCAATCTGGCGGATCAACTTGCGCAGAATTTTTCCCGAGCGGGTCTTCGGCAGACGCTGCACCACCAGGGCCCGGTTGAAGCTGGCAACGGGACCGATCTTTTTTCGCACCATCGCGATCAGTTCCTGTTCCAGCACGGCGTCTTCTGCTTCAACGCCGTCCTTCAGCAGAACCAGCCCGACAGGAACATGCCCCTTGACCGGATCCTTCAGGCCGATGACGGCACACTCGGCAACTGCCGGATGTGCCGCGACAATTTCCTCCATTTCACCCGTCGACAGGCGGTGTCCCGCAACGTTGATCACGTCGTCGGTGCGTCCCATGATGAACACGTAGCCGTCTTCATCCATATAGCCGCCATCACCGGTCGTGTAATAGCCCGGCGCCTCGCTCAGGTAGCCATCGCGAAAACGTGCAAAGTCGCGCCAGATCGTGGCAAGGCAGCCCGGCGGTAGCGGGAGTCTGATGGCAATGGAGCCCTGCTCACCCGGTGGCAGTGGATTGCCCTCTGCATCCAGAATACGGATGTCATAACCGGGCATCGGCAGCGTTGAAGAACCGGGTTTGGTGGGTTTTGGCTCTATTCCCATGAGATTACCGCAGATAGCCCAGCCGGTTTCGGTCTGCCACCAGTGATCGACCACGGTCTTGCCGGTTTTCTCGACAGTCCAGTCATAGGTGGGTGGATCCAGGCGCTCACCCGCCATGAAAATGGTCTTCAGCCGTGACGTATCGTATTTGCCGAATTCTGCTGCTTCGGCATCTTCTTTTTTTATTGCACGAAACGCGGTCGGTGCTGCAAACAGAACCTTCACGCCGTAGTCTGCACAGACCCGCCAGAAAGCACCGGCATCCGGCGTGCGTACGGGCTTGCCCTCGTACATCACCGTTGTACTGCCCGCCAGCAGGGGGGCGTAGGCAATATAGGAATGCCCAACCACCCAGCCCACGTCTGACGCGGCCCAGAAGACCTCTCCGGGGCCCACGTCATAGATGGCTTTCATGGAATATTTCAGCGCTACGGCATGTCCGCCATTGTCCCGCTGGACCCCTTTCGGTTTACCCGTGGTGCCTGAAGTATAGAGAATATAGAGCGGGTCGGTTCCCTTGACCGGCACACAATCCGCGGGCGCAGCGGCTGCCATGGCTTCATGCCAGTCAACATCCTGGCCGTCGATCAGTTCCGCGTGCGCCTCGGGGCGCTGCAGAACAACACTTCGTCGGGGCTTGTGTGCGGACAGACGCAGTGCTTCATCCAGCAGGGGCTTGTATTCAATGACTCTGTTGACCTCGACACCACACGAAGCCGATACCACGACCACGGGCTGCGCATCCTCGATGCGCACGGCGAGCTCATGGGAGGAAAAACCGCCAAACACCACCGAGTGGACCGCACCCAGCCGGGCCACCGCCAGCATCGCCACCAGTGCATCAGGGACCATGGGCATGTAGATGACAACACGATCGCCTTTCGCCACGCCCTGGTCCCTGAGAACACCCGCAAACCGGGCGACCTGATCGCGCATCTCGGAGTAACTCAACGTCCTGCGGGTGCCCGTCACCGGTGAATCGAAAATAACCGCCGCCTGATCGCCACGCCCCTGGTCCACGTGGTAATCCAGCGCCATATAGGCAGTGTTCATCTCGCCATCGGCAAACCAGCGATCGACGCCGTTCTCGTCCTTGGACAATATCGTCCGGGGTGGTCTGTACCAGGGCAGGTCAGCCGCTTTCTCGGCCCAGAACTGTTCCGGGTTTTCAATGGACTCTGCATATTCAGCATGATAGGACATAGAGCGGTTCCTTGATTCGCGCCACTATATTTGCCTCGACTACCCTGTCGCCGGGTGGCACCGATGGCTGCCCGAAACAGGGTGTGCGTCGATGGCGGTAGTGGTCACGTGGGTGGTAGTTGTCACTATGGCGGTGCCAGTCAGCCGAGCAGCCCGGCGAGATAGCCCATGAGCGCACCGGGCACAACGCCCAGGGCCACGATAACCCCGATCAGGCCGATTGATAAACCCGTCAGAACGGTCCCTGATGAGGGCACGGCCGCCGGCTCAGGCGCCACACGCGTCATCACGAAGACCAGCCGCAGGTAATAGTAGATGCCCAGGGCGCTGCCGGCCACGAGCGCCGCGAGCAGGAGCCAGTGCTCGCCGGGCGCCGCTGCGGCAAACAGGTAGAATTTGGCGAAGAACCCCGCCGTGAGGGGGATGCCCGCCAGTGACAGCAGCGCCACGAAGAACAGCGTCGCCAGCAGCGGCTGGCGCCAGAACAGGCCGGCAAGATCGTCAATGGCGATCAGGTCACCCCCGTCGCGGGCGGCGCTGAGCTGCGTCAGCAGCGCAAAGGCCGCCAGCGTGGTCGGCACATAGGCCACCAGGTAGAACAGGGCCGCCTCGACCGCGAGCGCCCGCTCCGGCAGCGCCGCGCCCGCGGAGAAAACGATCAGGATATAGCCGGCGTGGGCAATGGAGGAGTAGGCCAGAAGTCGCTTGATGTTGTCCTGCAGCAGGGCCAGCCAGTTGCCCGCCAGCATGCTGAGCACGGCGAGCAGCGCGGTCGCACGCACCACGGCGGCCTCGGCAAACAGGCCCGCTTCCAGGAACAGCCGCAGCAGCACGAACAGGGTTGCCGCCTTGCTGACGCCTGCCAGAAACCCGCTCACCGGCGCCGGCGCGCCCTCGTAGACGTCGGCGATCCACAGATGGAAGGGCACTGCGGCAATCTTGAAGGCGAAGCCGGCGAGGATCAGCGTAACGCCGATGGTAGTGACGGTATCCGCCGGCGTGGCCACGAGCCCGGCAAAGGTCAGCGTGCCACTGGCCGCATACAGCAGCGCACAGCCGAACAGGAGCGTCGCGGTGGCAGCGCCTGAGAGCACCAGGTACTTGATGGCCGCCTCCACCGGCGGCCGCCGCTCCGCCGGATAGGCAATGAGCGCGTAAGCGGAGACGCCGAGCAGCTCGAGACCGAGCAGGAGGCTCGCCACATGCACCGCGTAAGCAAGTACCGCGGCGCCGAGCACCGCCAGAATCAGCAGCAGGTAGTACTCGTCCGGCTGCTCACTGTGCCTTTGCAGGTAGGCGCCGGAGAGCGCCGCTGTAACCGCCCCACCCGCGGCAAACAGCGCCGCCATGAGCAGCGCCGCCGCATCGGCGGTGAGCAGCGGCGTCACTGTCGCCTCGGGCACACCGCCGGCGAGCACCAGCAGGGCAGCACCGCCGGCCGCGGCGAAAGTGCCGAGCGCGATGCGTCGTGCCAGACACCCGTTCCGCGCGATGGCGATCTGCAGCATGAGCAGCACCGCGCCGGCGGCGAGCAGCAGCAGCGGCGCCAGCGCCTGCCCCCAGGCGCCGCTCATCGCGACACCACCACAGGCCTTACTCTATCGG
>JAWLGG010000379.1:0-3666 GCA_041685155.1 Chromatocurvus sp. | reverse complement strand
TTCATTGCTGAGGTGCTCCTAGTACGAGCAGTAGACGTCGGTGGTGAGCTCGGAGACATCCGGCTCCGGTGCCGCGAGACCCTCCTGCACCGCGCGCTCGATCAGCGCCGCCACGTCGTCGTCGATGCGATCGAGCGTGTCGGTATCGATCCAGCCTTCGGCCGCGACACGCTCGCGGAAGCGGACCAGGCAGTCCTTTTCCCTGCGCAGGCGCTCGATCTCTCCCTCGCCGCGGTACAGCTGTGGGTCGCCGATAAAGTGGCCGTCGAAACGGACCGTGTCGGCCTCGATGACGGAGGGGCCGCCACCGTCACGCATGCGCGCGAGGGCCGTGCCCACGAGTTCGTGCACGGCAAAGAAATCCGTGCCGTCGACCTTCTCTGCCGGCAGGCCGAAGCCGGCGGCGCGGCCGGCAATGTCGTGGCTGCCAACGGCGTAGTCCGCTCCGGTGCCCTCGCCGTAGCCGTTGTTCTCGAAAATGAACAGATGGGGAAGCTGCAGGACCACCGCAAGGTTGAGCGCCTCCATGACGGTGCCCTGGTTGGAGGAGCCATCACCGCTGAAGGAGACCGCGACGTTGCCGGTCTTCAGCGTCTTGGCGCTCAGCGCCGCACCATTGCACAGCGGCGGTCCGCCGCCGACGATGGCGTTGGCACCGAGCATGCCCTTGCTGAAATCCGCGATGTGCATCGAGCCACCCTTGCCCTTGCACAGGCCCGTTGCCTTGCCCATGATCTCCTGCATCATGCCCAGGACGTCGCAGCCCTTGGCAATGGAGTGGCCGTGGCCGCGGTGGGTACTGCCGATGACATCGCTGTCGGACAGGTGCATGCAGATGCCGACGGCAACCGCCTCCTGTCCGTCCGAGGTATGCACGAACCCCGGGATGTTGCCTTTCTCGAATTCGACGATGGCGCGCTCTTCAAACAGGCGTATCGTCTTCATTGTGGTGTAGGCGCGGGTGAGGAACTCGGCGCTGTATGACATTATTATCTCCCGGAGGCGTCTTTCCTATCTGCGGGCAAAGACTATAGAATCGCACTCTAAAAAAAGCAAGCCGGATTGTTTGATACAATCACCGACTTTCTATTGTAGACTCATGCGCGTAGCGACCGCGGCACAAGGTAAGTGTACCCAATCAACCGGTGATTCATCATCGGCGTAACGTGACGACAGGGCAGAGCGATGACGACGGCTGTATCAGGAAAAGCGAACGGAGGCCGCACGGCCCGGAAAGGCGATGGCTGGCAGGCCGAGAAAAGTGCCATCACGCGACGTACCATCCTCGATGCGGCGGTCGACTGCCTGGTGGACGAGGGCTATACGCGCACCACGACGGCGCTGATCGCCTCCCGTGCCGGTGTGTCGCGCGGCGCCATGATGCACCATTTCCCGTCCCGTCTCGCGGTATTGAACGCGGTTGTGCACCATCTGCACCAGCGCCGCCTGACCGAGTACAGGGCGCTCATGAAGAACATCGATGTCGCCGAGGAAACCCTGACCCGGTCGGCGATCAAGAAGTCAGTGGAAGCGGCGTGGAAATACGTGAATCTGCCCTCCTTCGTCGCGTATCAGGAATTGCTCGCCGCATCGCGCACCGATCCGGAACTCAGCGAGATTCTTCGGGATGTCGAGAAGGACTTCGAGAAGCACTTCCTGCGCACCGTGAAAGTGGTGTTTCCGCACTGGGAAAAACTCAATGTGCTGGAGCAGGCCCACGACCTGGTGCAGTTCCTGATGCAGGGCATGGCCCTGAGCCACATGGCCTCGCGCAAGCAGCAGCGGGCGAACCGCATCATCGATCTGGTCACGGATCAGCTGGAAACGCTGTACAAGAACGCCAGCGAGCAGGCCTCGCGCTCCGTCAATGGCGCCTGAGGGCCGATAACCGCGATTTTCCGAACACGGCCACAGAACGTGTTTGTGCGCAATAAAAAAAACATGCAATAATGTTTTTGAATTGGTGTCGCCGTGTCGGCGACGCCGCAGTGCGACAGTCAATAAGACCGATAAGGGGTTGTCATGGGCAGACTTGCCGGAAAAGTCATTTCAGTCGTCGGTGCCGCGGGGCCCGGCAACATGGGTCAGGTCATTGCGCGGCGCTTCGCCGCGGAAGGGGCGATGGTGGTTGTTTCCGGTCGTCACGAAGGGCCGCTCGCCGAGCTCGCGGCAGAGACCGGCGGCAGCTGGAGTGTCTGCGACTTTACCAGCCGCGCCTCGATCAACGCCATGCTGGAGGGCGCAGTCAGGGATCACGGGCGGCTCGACGTGGCGGTGAACGCCACCGGCTGGGGGCTGCTCAAGCCCCTGGTGGAGACCACGGATGAGGACCTCGACTACATAGTCGACCTGCAGTTCAAGGGGCCATTCTACTGGCTGCAGAAGCTGGTGCAGATCATGCAGCCCACGGGCGGCTCCATCATCCAGATCTCCTCGGCGACGGCGAAGATCATGCTGGAGAACCACGCGGCCTACATGGGCACCAAGGCCGGTATCGATCACATTGTACGCACCGTTGCCAACGAGTTCGGCCAGTTCGGCATTCGCGCCAATACGCTGTCCCCGGGACTCACCGAGTCGCCCATGACCGCCGAGGCCATGCAGTCACCCGGGCTCGTCGAGGCCTTCCGCCAGTGCTACCCCCTCGGGCGTATCGGCAGCAGTGAGGATATCGCTGCGGCGGCGGTGTTCGTTGCCTCGGATGAATGCTTCATGACCGGGGAGAATCTCCAGGTCAACGGCGGCCTTTGCCTGCGCCGCAACCCCAGTGCACAGGAGCTGGCCGAAGCGGTCGGCGGTGCCTGATCCCCAAACCTTAATACACAGAGGAATAAGAACAATGGCCAGACTCACAGACAGGATCTGTCTCGTCACCGGTGCCGCATCGAACCCCGGACTCGGCCACGCCACCGCGCGCCGTTTTGCGGAGGAGGGTGCAACGCTGGTACTCACGGATATCGACGAGGCCGGGCTCAAGGCCTGCGCCGACGAAATGACCGCGCTGGGCGCGACCGTGGAGACCTGGCGGCAGGACGTGACGTCGGAAGCGGAGTGGACGGATACCATGGCGCGTATCCGCGAGCGCTTCGGACGGCTCGACGTCATCGTGAACAATGCCGGTATCGCCGTTCTGAAGCCGGTAGAGCAGTTCACGCTGGATGACTACAACCGGCAGATGGACGTCAACATGACCAGCGTCTTTCTCGGCACCCAGGCGGCGCTGGCGCTGATGCGCGAGCAGGGTTCGGGCTCCATCGTCAACATGTCCTCGGTAGCCGGCATCGTCGGTGTGCCGGGTGTCTCGGTCTATGCCGCGAGCAAGGGCGGCGTGCGGCTGTTCTCGAAAACCGTGGCAATGGAGTGCGCGCGCCAGGGTATCCGCTGCAATACCGTCCATCCGGGGGTCATTGATACCAACATGCAGAGTGTTGCGCTGCGCGACAACCCGGAGCAGTACGAGATCCTGCAGCAGACCATTCCCATGGGGCGCATGGGCGATCCGGTTGATATCGCCAACGCCGTGCTGTATCTCGCCTGTGATGAATCCCGCTATGTCACCGGCACCGAGCTGGTGGTGGATGGCGGGATGATCAGCCAGTAGCGGAACCGCGCGCTGGCGCGGCGGGCACCCGGATCGTGCGCCGCGTCAGCCCGCCGGTATGACCT